>JANNAO010000001.1:0-27488 GCA_031384405.1 Verrucomicrobiota bacterium
GACCCGCGATTCCGGTTGCCCATGACGAGCGGAGCGATGTTGTTGGCGTTCCAGATGAACGAGGCGTTCGGGTCGGTGGAATAACCGGTGCCGTCCGAGTCTTCGAGCACACCATTCATATAGACGAAAGCTTTATCCCCGGCGCTCGCGGCATCCACCACGAGGCAGACGTGACACCATTCGCCGAGCGGCGGAGGTGTGGGTCCACCCGCGCTGTTCTGGTTCACACCTTGATTGGTGTTGAAAAACCGTCCGATGCGCATGGTCCAATGCCTGAAGGTTGTTTGATTCTCGCCGTCGGCGCCCGTATAGCCAAGATAGACCGCAGCACCAGCGCGGCTTGCGCCGATGTTGAACTGGGACGAGATCGCGCAGATCGCGTTGCTGCTGTCGGGGCGATACCAGAACTCATACGAGTAACGACCGTCGTAGGAGGTGAGTGAATTGTTTCCGTCAAAATCAAGTGCGGCCTTGTAGCTGTTGAGTTCAGGATAGAAGGGCACAAAAATTTGGGAGAAGTTGGCACCGGCGCCGTTGGTGCCATACATGCGGATGGATCCGGTGCCGACCACCGGCCCTTGTTGACCCAAGGTGTAACCACCGGAGATGACACCGTCGTGAGTGCCAGCCCAATCCAGGATGTCTGTGCCGCTCACTTCATCCAGCGGCCAGAAAGCACGGGGTCCACCGCCGGAACTGGCGAATACTTTGGCGGCATAACCGGCGGGATTAACCACAGTCAACACCACGGGCGCACTGGTGATCGAACCCAGGCTGTTCGTAATCACGACCGTGTAATTATAGCTGTTCACCGACAGGTTTGTGACGGTCAACGCGGGGCTGGTCTGGCCGGACAACGCCACTCCATTGGAGCGCCATTGGTAGCCGAACGGAGGAGAACCGCCCGCAGTCACGTTCAGGATTTGCACCGGGAATCCGGTGTAGAGATTCTTGGAGGGAGAAAGCTTCGCGACGCTGGGTGCCGTCGGCGTCGTTCCGTTGTTGAGAATGAAACTGTGCGAGGCAATGGCGTTCGCCGACAGATTCGTTCCGTAGATCGCGAAATCATCCACCGAGCCGCGCCACACGTTTCTCATGTAGCCGGTGTTGTCTCCGGGTTCTGCGCCCCCTAAGTTATTGTTTCCGCCTCTCATACCGATCGTCAGCGGCTGGGTGGCACTCGGCGGCGTGGGTCCGAAGCCGACCTGCTTCTTGGTGCCCAAGCTGACGCCGTTGGCATAACAGGTCACATTTGTTCCACCCTGGAACGTGAACGCGATGTGGGTGCGCTTGCCGACCAAGCCGCCCGGCACGAACCAAACCAACTGTCCGGCAGCCGTGCCGGTGACTTGATTCTGGTAGAAAACGTAGCCGTCGTAGTTGGCGAGGAACTGGTAATAGTCGGTAGTACCGGGAATGCTGCACGATGAAAACCAGCAGAGCAGTTCCGTGGACAGCACGTTCAAAGCACTGGGCTCCATGTAGAGAACCGCTTCGATGGTGCCGTTACCACCGCTGGCGGCGGTGAAATTATAACCCGCACCGTCCCCCGCGATTTCCACATAGCCATACTGGTTGGTGTTCAGACCAAAACCGCCCGTGTAACCTTGGTTGGGAGTGTTGAATGAGAGTGCCTGATTTCCGGCAGCGATGTTGGTGTTACCGTTGCGGAAGGCAGCCGACGTGTTGAAGATGTTTCCGTTATGCGTGGCATCCTTCACGTTGATCAAGTTTGTGCCTGACGAGGTTGCGTCTCCCGGGAAATACGCCTTGAGGGAAACCTCCGACATGATGGCGTTGGAATAGCCGTTGACGATGCCGAGATTGTTGTTCACCACGGTGACGGTCGCCACGCCGCTGGTGGCGGTGAGGGAATTGGCCGGCTTGGTGACGATGCAACGGAATTGCGCGCCACTGTCGGCAAGCTGTGCGTTCTCGAGCACATAAACCCGGTTGGTGGCGTCAGTGATATTCGCTCCAGCGCGCTGCCATTGATACGTCAGGGTGGTGTCCGTCGAGGGAGTCACCGTGAAGGGAGCCGCGCCGCCCGTCCAAACAGTGATGTTTTGCGGATCCTGCACGATGGACGGTCCATACCAGACTGTTGGACTTCCAGCACTCACGCGGCGCGTGAGCAAGTTGGTGAGGGAAAATTGGCCCGGTGCAAAGTAGGACCAGCGCAACTCCGCGATGTAACCTTCAAAGGGCCGCGCTCCGGTATCAAACGTGACGCCACCGGGACCAGTCTGAAGGATGCCGGAATCTTGTGCGCCCGCGAAGCCGGGGGAGCTGAACTGATTGGTTTGCACCACCCGCCAGGAATTGGTGGCCGCCACCATGACTCCGTTGGTGTACCAGGCGACCGTGCCCGCAACTTCATCCCGAACCACGGCGATGTGCATCCACTCCGCATTGGTCGGCGACTTGAACAAAACCGGAGGACCAATGTAGAACGATTGGGTCAATCCATTCGTGTCCAATTTATTGGGAGGGCAGATGGCTTGGCAGCGGAGATAAACGTGACCGTCATTCATGCTCTGATTCGCATAATCCGGCCCGTTGATTGCCAGCACCATGACCCCGGACTCCAACCCGACGCTGCGGCCGTTCCGGTTTATGCCAGTGTAGAATATCGGAGACGCACCATTGCCACCGATGCGGGTCGGCATAGCCCAGCACTCCACCGCCCAGTTGCTGTTGGTCTGGAAAAGATTCCCCCACGCGTTCTCGTTGGTCTTGGTTGCCCCGGCGTAACCCGCTCCAGACACCGGAGTGGGTTCTTGAAAGACGCATCCTTGAAGACCGACCGCATTCGCGCGGGAACGGATCGCGAAGCTGCTGAAGTAACCTTCCGTGCCCAACGGCCCGCCGACGGCGATGTTTCCATCAATCGGCATCGTTCCGAACGGGGATTCACCATTGCCGGTGAAACCGCCAGCTATGGGATGGTTGTTTCCGGTGGCATCCAAGCCCGGTGCTTTGAGAGTGGTGAAGCGCTGCCAGGAGTACGGGGTGATTTCCGCCGATGCCGTGAGCAACCCTCCGAACAGGGCGGCGATGACGAGCAGTAACGCGCTCAGACGAGAGGCGACCGGGATGTCTTTTGGGAGATGTGGAGTCATAGGTGGTTTGCTGGTTGGTTTGTTGGTGTTCATGGGATGTTCCATTCTTTGGGTTATGGGAGGCAGGGAATAGGACGGGGAAACAATCTGGCCGGGCTGGGATTCACAGCGGTTCATGTAATGAGTTTTGCTTTGGGTTTGCTGACCTTGGGCAACAACGTCACGCGACATCTGCGGCACAAAATCCTAGGTACGCCTCTTTCATATCATGCCAAAAAAAACCGTCTATACCTCAATAGAGGTATGGTGAGGGTGCGGAACGGAGACGGGAAACCCGGCAAAGCACTGGCTTCATCAGTCGAAATGGCGCAAGCAACGTCACAAACAAGCGAACGACTAACCCACATATTTCACAAACACCGATCAGCCACGAGCAGGGCTATCATTAACATCCACTGCAGCGGGGTGTGGGCCGGGCATCCTTGCCGCCCGGAAAAAACGCCCGGACGGTCTGCGACTCAGGGAGTTTTCAAGCGGCGTGGAAGTGCGTGAGGTTTTTTCCGCCGGGCTGGAAGCCCCGGCTCTACGGCAGGCAAGGATGCCCACCGCTACACCGCGAACTTCCGAATCCGACTTCGGAGTTCGGGCTTAAACCTGAAGGCCGCAGTGCTGGTGGGGCGAGGCTACTGACGAGCCTGGCTCGCGAGGACGCTCGCCCCACCATCTTAAACTCACTACTACTTCGGCTGATTGGGCGTGGGCGAGTAATACTTGAACGAGATGCCGTTCACGCTGGCGTTCACCGACATGACGTAGAACCCAAAATGTCTGGAGACTTTTTCGTAGTCGGGCAGCAACGCAAAATCCAGCCAGTCCTTGAGCTTCTTCTCCGGCGATGCAAAAGGGATCATGCTGTCAATCACGCTGCCGCTGGAGCTGTTGGTGTTGGCTGCGCTGAGTTTCAACATGTCGAAACCGAGGCGCATCTGTTCGGATTCGTTTTCGTAAGTGAACCAGCCGCTGCTTTGTCCGCCGACCTTCGCCATCGCATCCGCCAGACCGGCGGTGTCGCGCAAGGTTTTGCCCTGGCTCTCGCTGCTGCGGAGAAATTCCTCCAGCGTGGCGTCGTCTGCGCTGAACGCCACATAGCCGCCGCTTGCCACGTAGCTCAAACTCTGGCTGCCACCGCTGCCTGCGCTGGCCGACATCGTGGGTGGCTTGAACGAATAGATTTTGCGTCCGAGAAATTCGCGCGTCTTGGGATTCGCGCCAGACGGTGACATGATCACGAGCAATCCCTTGAGCGAGGCGGCCAACTTTTCCGCATTGGGCGAGCCGAGGAGAAAGAGGGACGGAGCGGCGTCCACTTCCGCGAGTGATTTGCCGCGCGGCGCTTTTTCGTAATAGATCAGATCGTCGCCGAGATTGCTGAAGATGTTTTTGCGGATGTCGTATTCCGGTTCGTCCAGGCGCATGGCTTCGTTGGCGTTGCTCAGGATGAAATCCCAGGTACTCAACCCATCCGGGAACACATCCGTGACGATCTTCTCCAGCGTGGCGATCATCTTCTGTCCGTCCAGACGCCAGCGCGAAAACTTCACGGCGTCTGCGGGCACGAACGCTGGCACGCTCGATTCCTTCGCTTCCATGGCGAGCAACTTCATCAAGCCAGCGCGAGCGGATTCAGGTGCGTTGAGGAAGAATTCCGCAGAGCGGCCCTCGCCCGTGTCACGGAAGTTGAACGCCACAGTCTTGAGTCCGCCAAGGCCGGTGGCGGCGATGATCTTGCTCGCGGACGGAATCGGCAACGGGCTGGGCGCGTCGGGATTCTCAGAATCCGCCAGCACCTTGGCCAGCACATCCACAAACGTTTTCGCATTGAGCCAGCCGAACAGCGGCGCATCTCGGAACAGTCCGATGCGCGCGGATTCAAAGTCCGGTTGATCGGCCAGCGTGGCGGCGGAACTGCCAGCAGCCGCGCGTGCCATGATCTTCTCCACCACCTTCACCGTGCTGCCGACGATGAGCAGCGAATCATACTGGCCGATGACGAGTTCGTCGCGCTTCGCTTCTTTCTTGTCGCCTTCCTTGCCGAGTTCTTCCACATCTTGGTGCTGCGGGAAAAATTGGCGCAACGTTTTCGGCATGTCGTTCGTGGTGAGCGGCACGATGGAGAATTCCACATCGCGAATCTTCTCGGTCTTGATCGCTTTTCCGTCTGCGCTCCACTTCTTCCGCAGGTCGGCGAGATTTTTTTTCAGCAACGCGCTTTTGTCCTTCGCATCGAGCAGGAACACGAACGCAGGCACGCCATCGTCCTTCGCCTTGCCTTGCCAACCTTCCTGCGTGACGGCGAACGTGACTTGCCCCTGCAACAACGCTTCGTAGTCATCGAGCTTCACGCCGAGATCGCGCTCCAACGGCTTGACGAATTCCTCGCTCCACTTGGCGGCGAACTTCGCGCGGAACGGTTTCATGGCGGCATCATCCCAGAATTGGCTCTGGGGAGATTTCTTGTACACCTCGCGCAGCTTCGACCAGTCAGGCGCAGACATCACGGCGAGTGTGTCCGGCGGCAATAATTTTTCCGCCGGAGGGATGGCGGCGAACAGCGGGGTTGAACAAGCGAACAGGCCGGTGAGAACGAGCGCGGCACGGAAGATGGGATTTATTTTCAAGATCATGTGAAGTGGAGCGGTTGATTGCGGTGAACGAAAATTAACGGATCAGTTGTTGTCCGCCTTGACCTTCGTGCGGCTGGGCGGTTCGAGATAACGGAACGGATTGCTGGGATTGTCATTGGCGTAGGCGTAGGCGTCGCGATGATCGAGGAAGTGACGCACCATCTCGGACGGGATCGCGAAACCGAGTCCTTCACCGGCGGTGATCTTCATGTTGGTGACGCCAACGACTTCGCCGAGGAGATTGAACAACGGCCCGCCGCTGTTGCCGGGATTGATCTGCGTGGTGGTTTGCAGATAAAGATCGCCGCCGATCTGACGCGTCTTGGTGCTGAGAATTCCTTCGGTGACGGTGCGCTCCAGACCGAGCGGGCTGCCGATGGCAAACACACGTTCACCCGTGGACAACGCATCCGCGCTGCCGATCTGGATGTGTTTGAACTTGGGCGCGTCCTTATCCTCGATCTGCAACAGCGCGAGATCGGCGAACTTGTTCATGGCCACGATGCGGACTTGTTTGTAAGTGCGCCGTTCGAGCTGGCTGTTTTTCTGATGATAAACCTCGATGGAAATCTGCGTCTCGCCTTCGATGACGTGGAAGTTGGTGATGAGAAAACCGTCTTCATTGAGGAAGAATCCCGAACCCAACCCGCCGGGCGTGCGGACTTGCACCACCGCTTCGCCAAGTTGATTGACGAGATCGCGCACGTTGCGTTCGCCGCCAGCCTTGTTGCCCACGGAATAAAGTCCTGAGATGAGAGTCGCAGCGGGAGTTGGCGCGGTGGCCGGAGTGGAAGCCGCGGGATAAGATTTTTTTCCAGATGAGGAAGACTTCGGCGCAACGGGCTGCTCGCCAGAGATGATTTTGGTGACTGAACTCTTCGGGATGATGAGAACGGTGTAGCCGACATCCACGACCACGCTGTCCCGGCGATCCGCGAGAATTTTTCCAGACACGGACGCCGCGTCCTTGAGTTCGACGACATCCGCGAGCGCGGAGCTTGTTGCGCCGAGAGAGATCACGGCGGCAAGATTCAACACCATTTTCAGCGACATGCCGGGACGATAACGAACGGTCTGAAGCGAAGCAAGCGGAGCAGCGGGGAGTTTTTACGCACAGGTGAGCCAGCCTTTTGATTGCAAGGTTTGCGAGCGGGTGTGTAACTTTGCCGGACGATTCAGGCCACGCGCGGCTTGGTTGGATTGAATTATGAAGGAAAAGAAAATCATCGTTGTGGGCGGAGGCATCGTGGGTCTCGCCACGGCACTCAAGCTCGGTCGGAAATTTCCCGGCGCGATCATCACCGTGTTGGAGAAAGAGTCGCAGGTCGGTCGCCATCAGACCGCGAACAACAGCGGCGTGTTGCATTGCGGGCTTTATTACAAGCCCGGCTCGATGAAGGCGCGCATGGCCGTGGAAGGCGTGAAGGAGATGACGGCGTTCTGCCGCGACAACAATGTGCCGCACGAAATCTGCGGCAAGCTCGTGGTGGCCGTGGACGATTCTGAAGTCGGGCGGTTGAAGAATCTTTTAGAGCGCGGAACGCAGAATGGGTTGCAAGGTTTGAAATGGTTGAGCGGCGACGAAATGCGAGAGATCGAACCGCACGTCGCTGGAGTGGCGGGATTGCGCGTGCCGCAGGAAGGCATCGTGGATTATCCCAAGGTCTGCGAGGCGATGCTGAAAAAGATTTCTGAACAAGGCGGAAAAGTTGTGACGGGCGCAAAGGTCACGAAGCTGCGCGAGTCAGGCGGCGGATGGATTGCTGAAACGACCGTCGGAGAGTTTGCGGCGGGCTTCGTGGTGAATTGCGCTGGGTTGCACTCGGACCGCGTGAGCGAACTGGCTGGCGAGCGGCGCGAGGTGCGCATCGTTCCATTCCGTGGCGAATACTACAAGCTCAAGCCGTCGCGCCAGTTTCTGGTGAAGCATCTGATCTATCCCGTGCCCGACCCGGCGTTTCCGTTTCTGGGCGTCCACTTCACGCGGCTCATTGAGGGCGGCGTGGAGGCTGGGCCGAACGCGGTGCTGGCGTTCAAACGGGAGGGTTACAAGAAAACAGACTTCAACGCGGTGGACTTGTTCGATGCGTTGTCGTTCGGTGGGCTGTGGAAATTTCTCGGCCAGCATAAGCGGATGTGTTGGGAGGAGGTCAAACGCTCCTTCAGCAAAAGACTTTTCTGCCAATCGCTCCAGCGGCTCGTGCCGGAAGTGCAGATCGAGGATTTAGAAACCGGCGGCGCGGGCGTGCGCGCACAGGCGATGACGCCGGACGGAACGCTCGTGCAGGATTTCAGCTTCGTGCGCGGGCGGAATGCGTTACACGTCTTGAATGCGCCAAGTCCCGCAGCGACGGCATCGCTGGCCATCGGCGGAGAAATCGCGGAGCAAGTGGCGGCACAAGGATAATTATCGCAGCCCGGAAAATTCCCCTGACAAATCTTCTTCGCACAGACATCATCAACCGACATGAAGCAGTGGATCGCAGATTATCTCAAAGCCCAACACGCGGCGCAGGATTCCATCCCGCACGCAGCCGTTGAACAACTCATCACGACGCTGCGCCGTGCGTTGAAGGAAGACCGGCAGATTTTTGTGTTCGGCAATGGCGGCAGTGCGGCCAACGCGTCGCACTTTGCCACCGATCTCGGCAAAGGCTCTTCGGACAAGGTAGGCAAACGGTTTCGCGTGCTTTCGCTCAACGACAACAACGCTTGGATGATGGCGTTGGCAAATGATTATTCTTACGACGAGGTGTTCGTGGGGCAGTTGAAGAATTACGGCAAGCCCGGCGACATCGCATTCGGCATCAGCGTCAGCGGCAATTCTCCCAACTGCGTGAAAGCGATGGAGTGGGCGAAGGCGAACGGCCTGCACAACGTCGCGCTCGTCGGCGCAAAACGCGGTCGCATGGCGGAACTCGCCAGCGAAAGCATCGTCATCAACGACACGCACTATGGTCGCGTAGAAGACGCGCAGATGGCGATTTGCCACATGCTTTGCTACGCGTTCATGGAGAATCCTGCGCTGGGACAGCCGTAAGACACTACCTCCCCGGTTTAACCTTGGACGCAGAATAGTAGCTCTGCTGGCGGGAATCGGATTGCCATTCCCATGTAAAACTGAAATGTTTTCCGCTCAATTCAGCCCGCGTTGACAGTCGGCGCAGGCAAAAATAACGTCATGGCCGAAAAGATTTTTGTCATCGGGAGCAACTCGTTCACGGGCGCAAGCTTCGTGGATTTTCTGCTCGATCAGGGGATTGAAACCATCGGCACGAGCCGGTCGGTGGAATCGCATCCGTCATTCCTTCCCTACAAATGGAAAACCCAACGGCCAGCGGGTGCAACGTTTCAGTTCCTCCAACTTGATCTCAACAACCACACGAACGAGCTCGCCGCCGCCATCGGCGATTTCAAGCCGGACTACGTCGTCAATTTCGCCGCGCAAAGCATGGTCGCCGAAAGCTGGCTGCATCCCGATCAATGGTATCAGACCAACGTCGTGGCCAATGTGCGATTGCACGAGAAGCTGCGGCAGATGCCTTTCCTCAAAAAATACGTCCACATCACCACGCCGGAAGTCTATGGGTCGTGCAGTGGCAACGTGACTGAAAGCGCGCCGTTCAATCCCAGCACGCCTTACGCGGCGTCGCGCGCGGCGTGCGACCTGCACCTGATGACGTTCTTCAAGAACTACAAATTCCCCGTCGCCTTCACGCGCGCGGCGAATGTCTATGGCGCGGGGCAGCAACTTTACCGCATCATCCCGCGCACGGTTTATTTCATCCGCACGGGACGCAAGCTCCAGTTGCACGGCGGCGGACGCTCGGTGCGTTCGTTCATCCATGCGCGCGATGTGGCGGAAGGAACATTGCGCGTCGCTCGCTCCGGTCCGGCGGGCGAGACGTATCATTTCTCAACTGACCTCTACGTTTCCATCCGCGAACTCGTCGAGCGCGTCTGCGTCCGCATGGGCGTGAAGTTTGAGGACGTGGTGGAAGTCGTCGGGGATCGTCCTGGCAAGGACGCCGCGTATCTGCTCGACAGCACCAAGGCGCGTACCACGCTCGGCTGGAAAGATGTTGTCTCGTTGGATCAGGGCATTGATGAAACCATCGCCTGGATCAACCGCGACCTCGACCAACTCAAACAGCAACCCGCAGACTACATTCACAAACCCTGATTTATGACCCCGAAGAAAATTCTCGTCACTGGCGGTTTTGGTTACGTCGGTAGCCGCCTTACGCCGCACTTGCTCGCACTCGGTCATCATGTGCGAGTGATTGACCTCATGCTCTACACCGATGTCGGACTCGACGCGGTGAAGGCCGACAAGAACTGGCCGCAATGGCAGAGCCGCTTTGAACTCGTGCGCGGTGACATCCGCGATCCTCAAACCGTTGCCACAGCCGTCGCAGGCATTGACACCATCATCCACCTCGCTGCGATCTCGAATGACCCGACGGGTGACATTGACGAAGTGCTCACGCGGCAGGTGAACTTCGACGCCATCGGGCTGCTGCTCGCCCAAGCCCGCGCTGCCGGTGTGAAACGCTTCATCAACGCTTCTTCCTCCAGCGTGTTCGGTGTGCGCGATGTGGCGGACATTGACGAGAAGCTTGAGCCTGAGCCGATCACGTTCTACTCGAAATACAAAATGCTCTCCGAGTGGATCGTCACGGCGGCGGCCTCGCCGGATTTCTGCACGGTGAACGTCCGCCCAGCCACGGTCTGCGGTTACTCGCCGCGTCAACGCTTCGATCTCACGGTCAACAAACTCACCGCCGACGCAGTCCGCAAACGCGTCATCACCGTCCACGGCGGTGAGCAACGTCGCCCCAACGTCGGCATCACCGACATGATCAATCTCTACGGTTTGCTTGTGCAGACTGACGCGCAGAAGATCAACGGACGCACGTTCAACTTTGGTTTTGAGAACTTGAAAGTCATCGAAATCGCACAGGTCATCCAAGGCGAACTCAAAGACCTTGGCGTGGACATCAAGGTCACTGACACGCTCGACAAGCGCGATTACCACATCTCTTCCGCAAAAATCCTGCGCGAACTCGGCTACAAACCCGTCAGCTCCATCAAGGCTGAAGTGGCGAATCTCCGCAAGGCACTCGATGGCGGCGCGTTCCCGGATATTGATGCCGCCGAGCATTACAACATGAAGTTCATGAAGGTTGCCCGCTCCGCTGCGGCCTACGACTTCGCATCGCGTTGATTTGTCACGATGCCCGCCGCGAAAATCATTTCGTTTGAAGCCGCGCCCGCGCTGTTCAAAAAACTTCGCGCCGCTGGCAAACGCATCGTCCAGTCGCACGGCATCTTTGACCTCATCCATCCCGGCCACATCCTGCATCTCGAAGAGGCGCGCGAGTTGGGCGACCTGCTCGTGGTGACGCTCACGGCTGACAAGTTCGTCAACAAAGGTCCGGGGCGTCCTTACTTCAAGGAAGAACTCCGCCTCCGCAGTCTCGCGGCGATGAGTTGCGTGGATTATGTCGTGCTCGTGCCGTTCACCAGCGCGGTCGAAGCCATCGAATGTGTCCGCCCGAACATTTATTGTCGCGGCAAGGAATACGCCGATCCCGACTTCGACACGGAAGGCTCGATCCCAAAGGAAATCGCGACGGTAAAAAAAGTCGGCGGGCGCGTGGAGTTCATCGGCTCGGTCAAATACAGCTCCACCAAACTGCTCAATCAACACTTCGATCATCTTGGTTCGAAGGTTAAATCGTTCTGTGAAACGATGGCCTCGCGTTACACGCGCAAAAGTTTCACCGAAGCCGTCAACAGCTTCGCCGGACTCAAGGTGCTCGTCGTCGGCGACACGATCTTCGACCGTTACTCCTCGGTGAAAGTCCAAGGGCTAACCTCGAAGAACAAGATGATCTCCGGGCGTTTCATCCGCGAGGAAACCCAATGCGGCGGCGCACTCGCCGTCTTCCGTCACGTCAAACAATTCGCACGCAGCGTGAAGTATGTGAGCCTCGTGGGCAGCGAGCCGTGGGCGCAGAAACAACTGCGCGATCACATCGCGCCCAGCGAAGATTGCGTCGTGCGCGCGGCAGACTTCACCACCATCATCAAGCAACGCTTCGTCGAGCCGCTCGTCGAAGGCGCGGAAATGAGCAAGCTTTTCTCCGTGAACTACATTGACGCGTTGCCGCCTTCGGACGCGGTCGTGCGGCAGTTGGAGAAAAAACTTCTCGCAGAAATCCGCAAGGCCGACGTCGTGCTGTTGTTGGACTTCGGCCACAACATGATGCACGCCCGGCTGCGCGAACTCGTGCAGGACAAGGCGAAGTTCCTCGCGTTGAATTGTCAGACGAATTCAAACAATCACGGTTACAACATCATCAACCGCCAATATCAGCGCGCGGATGCGTTCACGCTGGATGAGAATGAGATCATGTTGTCCATCGGGCGTCGGCAGGTGGATTTTGAGAAGGAACTCGGCGCGTTGAAGAAGAATTTCCGCTCGCAATACGCGTGGCTCACGCGCGGCTCGGTGTTGACCATCGGCCTGCGCGACCGCGAGGCGACTTGCGCTTGTCCGCCGCTCGAGCGCGACGTTGTGGACACCATCGGCGCAGGCGACGCGTTTTTCTCCGTGGCTGCACTCGCTGCGGTGCGTGGCCTGCCCGTTGATCTTTCCACGTTCCTCGGCCAGCTCGCCGGAGCGCAGGCGGTGAAGATCGTCGGCAACGCCGAACCCATCGCCAAACCCACGCTTCTCAAGAGCGGGATTTCGTTGTTAAACTTTTGATGCGATGAAAACCGCCGCCGCCATTTTGGTCGAACAGAAAAAGCCTCTCGTGTTGGACGAGGTGAGTCTTCCCGCGTTGAGCTTCGGTCAGGTGTTGGTGGAAATGAAGGCGACGCGCATCTGCGGTTCGCAGATCGGTGAGATTGATGGCGTGAAAGGCCCGGACAAATGGTTGCCGCACCTACTCGGTCACGAAGGCGGCGGCATCGTCCGCGAAGTCGGCCCGGAAGTCCGCCACGTCAAACCCGGTGACCGCGTGGTCTGCCACTGGCGTCCCGGACGCGGCATCGAAGCGCGCGGAGCGGTCTATAATTGGAACGGCAAATCCTGCAACGCTGGTGCGATCACGACGTTTCAGCAGCACGCTATTCTTTCCGAAAACCGCGTCACAGTTGTTCCACCAGGCACAGACTTTGAACTCTGCTGCTTGCTTGCCGACACGCTCACCACTGGCTTTGGCGCGATCAACAACAACGCAAAGGTTAAGATTGGCGAGGCCGTCGTCGTCATCGGCTGCGGCGGCATCGGTCTCGGCACGGTGCTGGGAGCAAAGCTTGCAGGCGCGCATCCAGTCATCGCGGTTGATGTGCAGGATCACAAGTTACAAGTCGCGCTCAAGAACGGCGCGACGCACGCCATCAACTCTGCGAAGGAAGATTTCGCGGAAGCCGTGCTGAAAATCCTGAACGGCGCGCGGCCAGATGTGGTTGTGGATGGCACAGGTAATCCCACTGTGCTGGAAAAAGCATTCGCGCTTGCGGGTAACTTCGCCCGCGTCATCGGTGTGGGCGTGATGCCGGGCGACAAAAAGATTTCCATCAACACACTGCCGTTGCATCTTGGCAAAGTTCTCACCGGTTCGCACGGCGGCGAGAGTTTGCCGGCGGACGACATTCCGCGTTACCTTCGCATGGCCCAAGCAGGACGGCTCGACGTCAGCGGTTTTGTGTCGCATCGTATCTCGCTCGCCGAGGTGAACGACGGCATCGCGAAGATGCGTTCCGGCGAAGTCATCCATTGCATCATCCATTTCAAATGAGCGACGCCCCAAATCTCGAATTCATCGCGCGGCAACTGCGCTTCAAGCTCATCCAGATGTCGCACGCTGCTGGCACGCCGCATCTCGCCTCGGCGATGTCCTGCGTGGACATTCTCATCGCAGCGTATTGGAACGTGGCGAAGATTGATGCCGCGAATCCGGCGGATGCGAACCGGGATCGTTTCATTCTGAGCAAAGGCCATGCGGCTTCCGCGCTTTACGCCGTGCTGGCGGAACGCGGGTTTTTCCCGAAGGACTGGCTTGATTCGTTCGGCAAACATCGCGCGCGACTCGCCGAACAACCCGCGCCGAACTGCGCGCCCGGCGTGGAACTCGCCACCGGCTCGCTCGGTCACGGATTGCCGGTCGGCGTCGGCATGGCGATGGCCGCGCGGATTCAGAAGCGCGACTACCGCGTTTTCGTCTGCATGAGCGATGGCGAATGCAATGAAGGCACGGTCTGGGAAGCGGCCATGTTCGCGCCCGCGCAAAAGTTGGAGAAACTCACGGTCGTCATTGATTACAACAAATGGCAGGCAACCGGTCGCAGCAACGAAGTGATGGCCATGCATCCGTTGCGCGACAAGTGGACGGCGTTCGGCTGGGACGCGCATGAAGTGGACGGCCACGATATCAGTGCGGTGACCCGTCTTCTGAAAAACATCTGTCCCGGCAAGCCCACCGCCATCATCGCGAACACGATCAAGGGCAAGGGAGTTTCCTTCATGCAAGACGACAACAACTGGCATTATCGCATCCCGAACCCCGAGGAAGTGGAAGCCGCGCGAAAGGAACTAGGACTCGCATGAGAAACGCATTTGCCAAACAGATCACCGAACTCGCGCAAGCCGATGAACGCGTTGTGCTGTTGAGCGGCGACATCGGCAACCGCCTGTTCGACGACTTGAAAGCCAAGTGCCCGGATCGCTTCTTCAACTGCGGCGTGGCCGAAGCGAACATGATCGGCGTGGCGGCGGGCATGGCTTTGAGCGGATTGCGCCCCATCTGCTACACCATCACGCCGTTCATCACGTATCGCTGCATGGAACAGATACGCATTGATGTCTGCTACCATCATCAGCCCGTCGTCATCGTCGGCACGGGTTCGGGTCTTTCCTACGCATCGCTCGGAGCGACGCATCATTCGTGCGAAGAGATGGGCATGTTGCGCCTGCTGCCCGGTCTCGCGGTGATTGCGCCCGCAGATGCCATGGAAGTACGCGGCGCGATGAAGGCGGCGTTGAAACATCCGCATCCGGTTTACATCCGCATTGGTAAGAAGGGCGAGCCGGTCGTCCACAAGACCGAACCCAATTTCGAGATCGGCAAAGCCATCCCGGTTCGCGACGGCAAGGATGTTTGTCTTCTGAGCGCGGGCAACATGCTGCCTGCCGCGTTGGAAACCGCCGACCTGCTCGCGGCGCAAAAAATTTCCGCCAAGGTCGTGAGCTTTCACACCATCAAGCCGCTCGACGAAGCGACGCTGGCGGACGCGTTCAAGAATTTCAAACTCGTTATCACGATGGAGGAACACAGCATCCTTGGCGGACTTGGTGGCAGCGTGGCGGAATGGCTTTCGTCTTTCCCTGCGGCCAAAGCGCGGCTTATCCGTTGCGGCACGGCGGATGAATTTCTGCACGAAACCGCCGAGCAAGAAGAAGCGCGTGAACACTTCGGTCTCACTGCTGCTGCCATGTCTGCACGCATCAAGACCGCGCTCGGTTAAACTGCTTTTGCCATGCACATCGGCGTTGATTTCGACAACACGATCGTTTGCTACGACGCGTTGTTCCATAAGGTCGCGCGCGAAAAGAACCTGATCCCCGCCGAAGTCCCGGTCAACAAAACCGACGTGCGCAATCATCTGCGCCGCGTGAACAATGAAGACGCGTGGACGGAGATGCAGGGTTACGTCTATGGCCCGCGCATCACGGAAGCCGCACCGTATCCGGGTGTCATTGAGTTTTTCCAAGCCTGCCGCGCCGCTGGCATCCGCGTTTCCATCATCAGCCACAAGACGAAGCATCCGTTCCTCGGTGAGAAGCACGACCTCCACGCCGCCGCTCAAAACTGGCTGGAGCAACAGGGTTTCTTTGATCCCGCGCTCATCGGCCTGCCGCGCGCGAACGCCTTCTTTGAATTGACCAAGCAGTCCAAACTGGACCGGATCGCGCGTTGCGGCTGCACACATTTCATTGATGACCTGCCGGAATTTCTTGGCGAGGCCGCGTTCCCGACGGGCGCGCTACGGATTCTCTTCGACTCGAATGATCTTTACGCGACGGAAAAACGATTTGTCCGCGTGCTGGATTGGAAATCTGTGTGCGAACTGTTCTTTTTGCCCTGTAGGAGTCGAGGTGACGAGACTGAAACTCCTCACGTCGTTTCCTACAATCAAGAGTTGCGAGAGAAAGTTTCTCCCTTCGTGGCACAGCATGGTGTGACCAGCGGCTACACGCTGCAACCGTTGCCCGGCGGTGCGAACAACCGCGTTTATCGCCTGCGTGCCGAGGGCGGCGAACGCGCGTTGAAAGTTTATTTCCAAAATCCCGCCGATCCGCGCGACCGTTTCCGCGCCGAGCACGCGTTCTATCGCCACCTCTGGCAGCGCGGCGTCCGGCGCACGCCCGAACCTCTGGGTTGGGACACAGAGAATCGCCTCGGGCTTTTCAGCTTTGTGGATGGACGCAAGCTGCGCGCGGACGAAGTGGATGCTGGCGCGGTGCGGCAGGCGTTGGAGTTCATTGTTGAGACAAACCGTAGTGGAGCAGGCTTCCAGCGTGTTCAGTCACCTTCGACAGCAGAAGCGCAACGGGCAGGCAAGATGCCTGCCCCACTACCGGATTTGCCTGTGGCATCCGAAGCGTGCTTCAGCCTCGCGGAACACTTGGCCGTGGTAGAGCGGCGCGTGTTGCGATTGCAGCAAGTGGGGCAGGTTTCCATCCTGTCAGAATCAAACAGGCTGGAAGCCTGTCCCACTAGCGAAGTTGATCGTGCGGCAGCAACATTCGTGCGGGAAGAATTGAATCCAGCGTGGGCGAAAATTCAGACAGCCATCCGTGCGCAGGCGGGAAGCGCGTTGAATGACGAAGTCTCGGCTGCGGCACGTTGTCTTTCACCATCAGACTTTGGATTTCACAACGCGCTGCTCACGGCGGACGGGTTGAAGTTCTTTGATTTCGAATACGCCGGCTGGGACGACCCCGCCAAGCTGTGCTGTGATTTCTTCTGCCAGCCGCAACTGCCCGTGGCTTTGGCGCATTGGGATTTGTTCGTGAATGGCTTGGCGGCGGCGCTCGGTGCGCAGGCTGATTTGCCGCAGCGAGCGCAACTGTTGTTGCCCGCGTATCAGATCAAATGGTGCTGCATCATGCTCAACGAATTCCTTCGAGGGGAACAATCTCGTCGGGAATTCGCGCTGGGCGGCGGCGCGGCAGAAGATCGTAAACGGATGCAACTGGAGAAGGCACAGGGTGCGTTGGAGCAGGTTTTATGAGTTTAATGCTCGCGCAAATAGCTTGACTTCAATTGTTTGAATTCCTACCATGCGATGCATCAGTCAGTAGTCGTAAGCGGTAAACAAAACAACATCCAACTTCGTCAACAACTCAACTTTATGAACCAAAGCTTAATCAAAACCGCCTCAGCAGTATGTGGCTTACTGCTTCTTTCCGCCCAATTATGTTCCGCCTTCATCATCAATGGTGGTTTGGAACTCACTTCTCCCGACACATTTCAGACAGTTCTTTCCGGACAATCATACGCTGGATGGAACTCCGTAGGATCAGGGGATGTCGAATTTTGTGGCGCGGGAGTTCTTGTGCCTGCGGTTCAGGGGCAAGGATCCGTTGATCTTAATGGGATCGGATTCCAAGGAGCTATCGCCCAAACATTGGGAACGTTATCTGGACATACCTACAAAATTCGCTTTGCACTTTCAGGAAATCCAGGGGTGTTTGGCCAACCAAGTCTTGGCAACAAAACCATGGATTTACTATGGAATGGGAACGTCGCAGGGTCTTTTGTGTTTACTCATCTGCCTTCGGACACTCAACAGAACATGCGCTGGGAATACCATGAAATAACTCTGTTTGGAAATGGTAACGACTTGTTATCCTTCGCCAGCACAACGTCCGCATATAACGACGCCGGGCCGGTTCTTGATGACATCACGGTAGTTGTTGTTCCTGAGCCTTCATCCCTCGCACTTGTGGCTTTGAGCGGGCTAACTCTAACTCTGTTTCGCAAGTTCACAAAGTAGAATTGATATCGAGAATCGGTTTACCAATCGCCGCGCAGTTCGCCTCAGTCGAGCTGCGCGTTTTTGTTTTGATTGTAGCTTAGTAAAATGTGGCCGAGATAGAGTAGTCGCGGACGAGACCGATAGCGTTGTTCGACGATCTCAAGTTGGGGACATCAAATTTCTTTACAGATTTCCAAGTGACCCGGCCATCACCGTAGAGTTGGTTGAGACCGGTGAATGCTGGTGGGCCGGGATCCGAATTACTGCCTGGGCGTCTGCCATGATTATAGCTCCAAGAATTATCAACATGAAATTGATAGAGGTCGTCACTCATCAGCAAGCAGTCGGAGGCCAGATTCTTTTGAGTGAGATCTTTGGGACGTGTGGTTTCGACGGGTTTCCAAATGTCCGCCCTGCCAAAATAAGAATAAGTCCAGTTGAACCATCCCCAACCCCGAATTACGGATTGCACGTCAGCAGGAACGGGAGCGGGTGCGCTCGGACACCACCAGATTCCACTAATGGTTGCGTCGGTGGCTGTCGCATGAACTCCTGGCACATATGACCTCAGCACCTCCCAAGTGAGGTAGCTAGCACCTGGTATGTTGAATATGGTAACGAGTGGCGGATTGCGCTGGTTTGGGGCTGATGCACGTGTCTCAAGGACAACCTGATTGTTATCATTGGCGTAAAGTGTATGGGCGATGCCGAATTGGCGGAGGTTGGAGATACATTTGATCCGTCTGGCTCGCTCCTTTGCGCTGCTCAAGGCTGGCAAAAGCAAAGCCGCGATTATCGCAATGATTGCGATCACAACCAACAGCTCGATCAGCGTAAACGCTCCCCCCGTGTTCCTGTCTGACATCGGACTTTTGTTCGTATGTCGAGTTGTCATGCAGTTTGAAGATGCCAGAATTGAGAGACACTACATTTGCCCAGCCATAGCTTCACGAAACTGCACATGGATTTCAAAGTCGAGCTTAAAAAAGGACTTTATCAAAGAAACTGTTCGACAAAAGCCCCTCGGACACTAAACAATTTGCCCATGAACTAATGTCGTGATGCGGTTTGGTTCCGATAGATCTTTTGGTAAATACGAACAAAAAAGTAAAAATTTCATGAGCGAGAAAACAAAAGAATCGCAATATCAATGCGTGCTTGAGATGGAGAAACAAGGGTTGGAGCAACTTGGGTTGATGAGTAGCTACGCATGGCATGATGATCCTCGTCATCTGCTGTTTATCTTGGCGCGTTACAAGTTTGTAGCGAAAATGTTTTCCGGCATGAAGCGAGTAATGGAAGTGGGTTGTGCCGATGCGTTTGGTACACGGGTTGTCCGTCAGGAGGTTCCGGAAGTGGTAGCTACTGACTTCGACCCCGTTTTCATCGAGCGCAACAATCAGCGCATCAGTTCAAAGTGGCCGATCGTGTTCAAAGTGCATGACATGATGGCTGGACCTTTGGCAGAAAACTTTGACGGTGTCTATGCGGTGGACGTGATTGAGCACATACCGGTGCAGCACGAAGACCAATTTGTTGGCAACTTGGCGTCCTCACTCAATCCTCACGGTGTCTGTCTCGTTGGATCGCCTTCGATGCAATCTCAAGTTTATGCAACAAAAGCAAGCAAAGCGGGGCACGTCAACTGCAAGGACGCTCCCGGGTTGCGCGCAACGATGTCACGGCACTTTCACAACGTGTTCATTTTTTCGATGAACGACGAGGTGGTCCATACTGGCTATCATCCGATGGCTCATTACTTGTGGGCACTTTGCAGCAACAAGAAGGTAAAGTAATCGGGATGCGATTTTATGCCGGAAATTGATTTCATTTCACCGCTTCATAAGAAGACTCAACGCGACTACTTGGCGCGTGTGAATGAATTTCCCAAGGCTGAGGCTGCCAAACTTGCGCGCTTGTGGGGCAAGGATTATTGGGACGGCGACCGCAAGGTGGGTTACGGCGGTATGCGCTATGATGGTCGCTGGCGCGCGGTGGCAGATTTGCTGGTGAAGCATTACGACTTAAAACCCGGCAGCAAGGTATTGGACGTGGGTTGTGGCAAGGCGTTCCTGCTTTATGACCTCACACAGGCCATGCCCGGACTCGAAGTGCGCGGGTTGGATATTTCGGAATACGGCATCGCCAACGCCAAGGAAGAAGTCCGACCGTTTCTGCAAGCGGGACATGCGAACACACTCCCGTTTGCCGACAAAAGTTTCGACCTCGTGATCTCCCTGAACACGTTCCATAACCTGCAATGCTTTGATCTTGAGAAGGCGTTGCGCGAGATGGAGCGCGTGGGGAAGAGCAAGTATCTCGTGGTGGAGTCGTATCGCAACGAGGAGGAGAAGGCGAACCTGCTTTACTGGCAGTTGACGTGCGAATCGTTTTATCGTCCCGAAGCGTGGGAGTGGTGGTTCAAACACACCGGTTACACGGGCGACCACTCGTTTATTTATTTTGAGTAAGTGACGTGCCAGACCAACCCGAAAAGATAACAATGCAAATCAAAGTTTCCCGACGAACAACATGCCGCCTCTGTGAAAGCAGCCAATTGGAATTGGTTGTTCCGCTTGCCCCTACTCCAGTGGCGGAAAAATATGCTGGCAAAGACGAACTCGACAAACCCACACCCAGCTATCCACTGGACTTGTACATTTGTCGGGATTGCGGTCATGTGCAAATGCTGGACGTGGTTGACCCGGCATTTTTATTCGCCGACTACACCTATCAAAGCGGCAACACCAAAAAAATCGTTGATCATTTTGACGAGATAGCGGAATCCACCATGCGCCGCTACAACATCGCTGGGGGTTTGGCGGTGGATATTGGCAGCAACGACGGTTCGTTACTGAGTCGCTTCAAACAACGAGGCATGAAAGTGCTTGGCGTTGATCCGGCAAAAGAGATCGCGCGCAAAGCGATCGAGTCTGGAGTGCCAACGATCACGGACTTCATGTCTGTGGGCCTCGCAAAGAAAATAAAACAAGAACACGGAGCAGCGTCTGTCGTCTCGGCATTCAATGTATTCGCGCACAATGATGACATAGCTGGCATGGCGGATAGTATCCGCGAATTACTTGCGCCCGGTGGTGTGTTCGTTTTTGAAGCGTCCTACTTGCTAGA
Source organism: Verrucomicrobiota bacterium (assembly GCA_031384405.1). GTDB lineage: Bacteria > Verrucomicrobiota > Verrucomicrobiia > Limisphaerales > JADLHS01 > JADLHS01. The sequence continues at coordinate 20,933 of JANNAO010000001.1, forward strand.
CATCCTTGAACGCATGTTGCTGGGGACGATTTTTCATGAGCATGTCAGTCATCATTCAGTCAAGCCGATGGTATCGTTTTTGAAACGACACGGCTTGGAGCTTATTGATGTTCAGCGCAACTCCATTCAAGGCGGTTCAATTGTGGGGACGGTTCAATTGTTGGGCGGGACTCACACAGTTTCAAAAACTGTAGGCGATTTGCTGGAAATTGAGCGCGCTCGTAAACTGGACCAGCCTGAAACGCTCAAGAAGTTCAGCCAGGAACTTCAGCAACTTAAAAGTAATCTGGAAGAAATGATGGCTGATTTGAAGCGACAAGGGAAAACGATTTGGGGTTATGGCGCAGCGCGCAGCGGGACAACACTGATCGCTCAAATGAACCTAGCCAAAGTCATCACCCACATCGTGGATGACAGTCCCGACAAACAAAACAAATTCAGTCCGGGTGATCACATCCCCATTCTACCCACGAAGGCTCTTTACGAAAGAATGCCGGACTACGTTTTCATCCTCGCATGGATTCACGCACAACCCATCATCAAGAACAACCAAGCGTATTTGGAACGAGGTGGTCGCTTCATCATTTGTGTTCCTGAAATCCAAGTCATTGGCCCGGAGCATCTCCAAAAAAAATGAAGGATTGCTCCGCCTGCCAGCAACCGACTTGTGCCGAAATCATCAATTTCGGCGATTTGCCGATTTGCCACCATTTCCTCAAAGACGGTGAAGCGGAGGGGACACATTCAGCGGCGTTGGGACAGTGTGAGTCCTGCGGCTTGGTTCAAATGATGAACCCGATTCCACCAGCGAAGCTCGTCCCGCGATTCGATTGGATCACTTACAACGAACCCGAAGCCCACCTCGACGCTGTGGTGGATATGTTGCAAAGCCTGCCGGGAATCAGTCCCGCTTCAAACATCGGAGGAATATCCTTCAACGACGACTCCACCTTGCGCCGTTTCCGCGAACGCGGCTTCGCGAATACTTGGCGAATTGATGCATCAGATGATTTGGGAATCCATGTGCCGAACGCGGGAATTGAGACCGTGCAAAGCCGATTTAGTCCCCCAATTGCGGCAAAACTCCGGCAGAAATACGGCACGCCTGACTTGTTGATCGCTCGCATGATTTTGGAACACACTAGCCAAGCGTCGATCTTCCTTGAAACACTTCGAGAACTGGTCAGCCCTTCTGGCTATGTGGTGTTCGATGTTCCAGATTGCGGCCGCGCCTTCGATTTATTCGACTACACAACCATTTGGGAAGACCACACGCTCTACTTTGTGGAGCATTCATTTCTAACTGCGTTGAAGAACGGGGGATTTGTAGTGGAGCGGTTTGAGTGTTACCAAGGGCCTTACGAGAACTGTTTGGTAGCTGTGGCTAAACCGGCCACCTCTCGCGAACATCTCTCACCTCCTGACACTAAAACGGCACTGGAATTGAGTCGCGCGAACAATTTTGCCCAAGAATTCAAAGGCCGGCGCGCATCCGTCAGGCGTGAGCTTGAAAGCTGGCGCAAGCGTGGCAACATCGCGCTGTTTGGCGCGGGACACCAATCGGTAATGTTCATCAACCTCATGGGCATCAGCGACCTGATCGAATTTGTAGTGGATGACCACCCGCACAAATGTGGACGCACGATGCCCGGCTCACGGTTGCCTATTGTTCCTTCGACAGCCTTGTACTCGGAGAACATCAAGTTCTGTCTGTCGAGTCTCGGTGCGGCAACCGAACCTAAAGTCATTAAGAAGCACGAACAATTTGTCCTGCAAGGCGGAGTGTTTGCTTCAATTTTCCCGGTCAACCGCGATTCTGTGTTTAACATCCTCGCCGGAAACCCAGCACAGAAAACTGCCGATTCCATTCTGTAATGATGCGAGCCAAACTTATCAATAATGAGGTTTATGTCGCCGAAGACCACGTCGTAAAAGTCGGCCGGGCCGGCATCGAAGAATTCCAGCAGCAGGCCGCGCGCAATGCCCGCCACCGGGCACGACTATGCGCCCACAAGGATGTTGAAAACCGCATCCATGAGATGTTCATTGCCTTGACCAAAGATGCATATATCCGCCCACACCGGCATGTGAATAAATCAGAATCTTTTCATGTAATCGAAGGAACTGCCACCGTTGTATTTTTTGACGACGCGGGGAAAATCGTAGAGGTCTTGGAGATCGGTGACTACCAATCCGGTAAGCCTTTCTATTATCGCAACGAAGACGCGCGCTTCCACACTCAAATCGTCACTTCCGAAAAGTTGGTTTTCCATGAAACCACCAACGGGCCATTCAATCGGGCAGATACGGTTCTAGCTCCGTGGTCACCGGAGGACACCGATGCCGCAGCGGTGAAGGCTTACATGGGACAACTAAAACTTGAAGTCGCACGATTCAAATAACGGAGAATACGTCACATGAAGTTTTTGATTGTTGGCGCCTCCGGTTTCATCGGACGGAATGTTTTGGGATATGTCCGTTCGCATGGCTTCGAGGCGGTGGGAACACAATCTCAACCGCGCAGTTCGGAATTAGTCACATTTAATCTACTGAATGACCGAATCGTGGACTGTGTCGGCCAATCTTTTTTTGAGTCTGGGGGTCAAGTCTGCGTCGTCATCTGCTCGGTTGTCAGCAACATGGATCAGTGCCTCCTAGACCGCGAAACGAGTCATCGCGTGAACGTAGAGAAGACTATTCAACTCATTGAAGATGTCCAGGCATTCAAGAGCAAGGTGGTTTTCCTTTCCACCTGTTTTGTCTTTGATGGCACGCTTGGCTATTACAACGAAGATCATCCGGTCACGCCTATCAACGAATACGCGCGACATAAAGTTGAAGTTGAACAGTTCCTGCAAAAGCACGTCCCGGATGCCTTTATCGCCCGCCTTGAAAAGATTGTCGGCGACAGTCCGAATGACGGACAGTTTTTTGCCCAATGGCAGAAACTGCTGGATGCAGGGAAGCCGATAGTGTGCATCGAGGGTTCACTGCTTTCGCCAACCTATGTCAAAGATGTTGTCCAAGCATTTGTGGTGGCGTGTCAAAAAAACCTTTGTGGAATTTATCATGTTACCAATTCTGAATTCTTTTACCGTGATGAGCTGGCCCGCCAATTCTGCTATGCAGTTGGCAGTCCCCCCAATGTGATTACGCGCCCATTGGCAGATTTCAATTTCCCCGATAAACGCGCACTCAAATGCTATCTGGATGGATCAAAGTTTGTGCGGGAGTCTGGTATTCGATTTACCGCGATGCGTGATGTTTTTCGCGCCTATTTGCGAAACAAGAAGTTAAACCCATGACACTCCCCGACAAACAAAGCCAACAATTTGAGCGTCGTTGTGTCCTGCTCCAATTTTAATATGGGCGTAAAACCAAAGATTGGACCGCGCGAAGTGGTTTATCAGAACCCTTACCAAGAAATTTACCGGGTAACAGCGCAGTTCGACACATTCTCCAAGGATATTTATGTCCTCGACTGTGGCCAACGTGTCGGGGTGGTAATAGCGCGCGGCAACGATGTCTTGCTCGTGCGCCAGTATCGTCTGCTTATCAACGATCTGGCGTTGGAAATTCCCGGCGGCAAAGTTGATGCGAACGAAACTCCCGAAGCAGCAGCTTGCCGAGAAGCACTTGAAGAAACATGCTTAAGCTGTCGCAATATCAAGCCACTGGTCTATTTTCACCCCGGCCTTGATACGTGCGACAATCCTACCTTCATGTTCTTGGCTGATGAGTTTGAAGAAGTGCCGGAAGAAAATCTTGATTCGCGTGAAGTTTCAGATCGGATTTGGGTGAACTATAAAGAGTGTATCCGAATGATTTTTGCCGGTAAGATAGTGGATAGCCTCACTGTTGCGGCGTTGCTTGCATACCACACACGTCGCCATCATCCTGAATTGATTCATCCTTAACGGCTGTATATGAACTCCAAAATGAATACATCTAACACCGGGGCAGCCCTGCCTTCTTGCCATGTTTGCGGCCAAACCACTTTGCAAATTGCAAACGGCTACGAGGCTTTTTGGCGGGTCACGTCAGACTGCAAACCCTGGCCTCCTGGCGGTAGTCTCGCTCGCTGCGCATCATGTGGTTTGGTGCAAACGCCCGTCACGCCGGAGTGGGGCAAGGAAGCGGATAAGATTTACACGGACTACACAATTTATCACCAGAGTGGCGGCGCGGAGCAGAATGTTTTCGACAGCCAAAGCGGAGCCGGAAAACCACGCTCAGACAAAATAATTCAATCCTTGGGATCGAACTGCGTATTGCCGACCAAAGGCAGATTGTTGGACATCGGATGTGGCAATGGATCTTTTCTCTCAGCGTGGAGTCGTCTGATTCCCGGCTGGTCATTGTGCGGCTCTGAGGTTAGCGAGAAATACAAAGCGCGTGTTGAGAGCATCACTGGCGTTGAAAAGCTTTACACCTGTGACGTGAACGATATTCCGGGTTCGTTTGATGTGATTTCGTTGGTGCATGTTTTGGAGCACATCCCGTCGCCATTCGGTTTATTGCAAAGGTTGAGCAAAAAGCTCAAGCCGGGTGGCCTGTTGGTGGTGGAAGTGCCGGATTGCGAACAAAATGTTTTCATGCTGCTGGTAGCTGATCATTGCACGCACTTTTCGCCGCCGCTTCTGGCAGGATTGGTGTCGGCTTCCGGGCTGCAAGTGTTGCACGCTACAAATTCGTGGGTGGCCAAAGAAATAACCTTGGTAGCGCAATTGGGTGATAGTCCCGGTGAATCGAAGCCTGTTCGCCTTTCCGAAGCTGATTCTGTAAAGGTATTTGGCGGATGGAAACAACTGGAACAAATTGTTGCCAAAATTGAGTCAGTGAAGCAGCGGGAGAATTTTGGTTTGTTTGGCACCGCCATCGCCGCCACTTGGCTGGACGCGCAAACTGAACGCGCTGCCCGATTCTTTGTTGAAGAAGACAAAAATCGTGTCGGACGAATACATTTAGGACGACCAATATTGGCTACCGCTGACTTGCCGCTCAATGCCACTATTTTCGTAGCGTTACCACAACCCTTAGCAGGGCAAGTGGCGGCGCGGTTAGCCAAGTTGGACCGTGGTTTGCATGTAGTGTTGCCATGAACCCCGCTGTCTTTCTCGATCGCGATGGGGTCTTGATCGAGGATGTCCATCTGCTGACGCGCCCCGATCAGATTGTTGTTCTGCCTGGCGTTCCGGAGGCTTTGAAGAAGCTGGCCGCTGCTGGATTCAAACTCGTCGTCGTCAGCAATCAGCCGGTGGTCTCCCGTGGGTTGGTGAGTGAAGAGGACGTTCGTTCTGTTCACAAACACATGGAGTCGCTCCTGCAAAGTGCCGGTGGGTCGCCGCTGGATGCCATTTACTTTTGTCCGCATCACCCCAAATCCACGCTTCCGGCGTATCAGGTGAACTGTGATTGCCGCAAACCCAAGCCCGGCATGTTTCTTCAAGCCGCGAAGGAGTTGGGCATTGATCTGCGCGCAAGCTTCACCGTGGGAGATCGCATCACGGACATCATTGCTGGCGCAAAGTCTGGCGGGCGCACAGTGCTCGTTCAAACGGGGAAGCACCTAGATAAGCCCATTGAAACGAGTGAGCCGCTCGACGTGACGGTTGAGCCAGACCATGTCTGTGCAGATTTGGCGATGGCGGCGGAATGGATATTAAAGCAAAAATGAAAGCCATGGTTCTATGCGCCGGGTTCGGCAGCCGCCTGGGCGATCTCACCAGAGAAATTCCCAAGCCGATGCTGTCGCTCAATGGTCGGCCTATGTTGGCTTACATTTTGGGAAACCTGAAACACCACGGCTTTGACGAGGTGGTCGTCAACCTGCATTTCAAGCCGGAGATCATTCGTGACCACTTTGGCGACGGCACAACTGGCGGGATTGAAATCACCTACTCGGACGAACCGCAACTGCTCGGTACGGCGGGCGGGGTGAAGAATGTGGAGTCCTTCTTCCGCAGTGAGCCAGCGTTTCTCGTGCATTATGGCGACATCGTCACGGATCAGGATTTTTCGGCCATGCTGCGCTTTCATCAGGAACGCCGCGCGCTCGTCACCTTGCTGCTGCATCAGCGGAAAAAATCCAACAGTGTCGTGACGTTGGACGGCGAGGGACGCATTGTTGGCTTTCTCGAACGCCCGACGGAACAAGCCCGGCAAGGACATGAATCGCCGTGGGTCAATTCGGGCGTCTGCATCTGCGCGCCGGAGATTCTCGATCACATCCCTGCGGAGACGGCGTGCGATTTTCCGCGCGATGTGTTCCCCAAGTTGGTGGATACGCGCCGCGTGTTTGGGTTTCCGCTGACGGGTTATCGTTGCGCGGTGGATTCGCCGGAACGATTGGCGGAAGCACAGGCGGCATTGGCGGAGGGGCGTTGCCACGCTGTTCCTGTCGAGAACAAGGCGTAATTCTTTAACCACGAATGGACACGAATAAACGCGAACGGTTCAGACACAGATTTCACCGATTAGCACAGATTGAAACTGCGTTCTTCCGCGCGATATATGTCGAACAGGTTTCAGATTCGTGTTCATTGGTGTCCATTCG
>JANNAO010000013.1:0-11668 GCA_031384405.1 Verrucomicrobiota bacterium
GCAACGTTTTTTCCCAGGGTAGCTCGTTCCTCGCAACCCTGGGCTAGATGATTCAACCCCGTTTGGGTTGGTGAACGGTGATGCAACGTTGGTTTTCATTCACTGTGTCGCAGGTTCTATTTCCGAATGGCATTAGATCAAAGTCGAGTGAGGGGAAAGAATCGTTCTCGTCCTCGTCCTCGAAATAAAGCAACAAACCCGAGGACGAGGACGAGGACGAAAGTTGAGCCGCAGTTCCCGTCTCGCCCGCTCCCACGGCGCGAGCGAATCCGGCTCATCCCTTGCCACAAAGTTTGTTTGCCTGTTTTCCTGCGTCTGCCTATTTTCCGCGCCATGGACTCCTACGACGACCCGACAGTTTCATTCTTTTACGAGCTGAGACATTGGTTGGGATTTGGCGGCATGGGCATCGTCGGCTTGTTCAATCTGTGGATGATCATTGATGCCGTGCGTCGGCGCGAATGGTCGTGGGTTCTCTACATGATGGTGCTGCCGGGGCTGGCTGCGGCGTGGTATTTTTTCTACATGTTTCGCGGCCCGACGATGCAGGGGTTTGAACTTCCCGGCGCGCAAGATCGGCGGCGCATCAAAGAACTCGAAGCGCAGATTCATCACCTCGACAACGCCAGCCACTACTCAAAGCTCGGCGACGTTTATTTTCAGCGCGGCAAACTCGACAAGGCGGAAGCCAGTTATCGCGCCGCCATGCAACGTGACGCGCAGGACATTGATACGCGTGCGCATTTCGGCCAATGCCTGCTGCGGCAAAAGCGACCCGCCGAAGCCAAGCCTTTGCTCGTGGGTGTGCTTCGCGAAAATCCCAAACACGATTACAACCACACCGCCATGGCGTATGCGGAGACGCTCACTGCTCTCGGTGAAACCGACGACGCGCTCAAGACGTGGCAATACGTGGTGGCGAATAATTCCTATCCGCGCGCCAAGGTTCAACTCGCGGAACTTTACCTCGCCAAGAATCAACCCGACCTCGCCCGCGCCGAACTCAAAGATGTTCTCGCTGAAGACCCGCACGCGCCCGCATTCCAACGCCGCCGAGACCGTGTCTGGGTGAGCCGGGCAAAGAGTCTGATGCGGAAGTTGCGGCAGTGATTCCCGGCGAAGAGATTATAGATGTTCTACCCATCGCTTTGGGTCGCGCCGTAAATCCATGACGGAGACGATGAGGATTTCGTCTGTGCGGACTTGGTAAAACAATCCATACGGAAACCGATGCGTGCGGCAACGACGTGTGCGAGGAGAAAGATTCGTCCAAGCCAGCGGATGTGCTTCGATCAATCTGGTAGCAGCTTCAATTTCTTGGATGAACTTTGTGCCAAGGCCGGACTGCGCGTTTTCGTATGACACCATGGCTTCCCTAAGTTCAGTTTGAGCCACCGATGTGAATCGGACTTTCACTTGCGGAGAGATTTCTTGAGGTCGGCAAAAACATCCGAGGCATCACGCGCTGTCAACTTGCCGTCGTCGTAGGCATCAATCCGTCGCTCGGATTCAGCAGCCCATGCAGTTTCGCGCGTGTTCAATTCTGGCTCGGAAAGGGAATCCCAGATGACATCCAACAAGTGGGCGCGGTCTTTGGGGGAAAGGTTTAACACTTCAGATTGGAGGGCCGTGACGCTCATGGCGAAAGTATCGGCTGGTCATGGGTGATTTTCAAGAAGCAGGTTTCGTGAGGCAAAAGGCGTTTTGACAGCTCGGTACGCTTTCGGCAAGGTGGCTGGGCGAGTTTGAATTTTATTTCTACACCCATCATGGACGATCTAATCATTGATCTGCAAAGCGACCACTACTTCATGGGCGAAGCATTGCGTCAGGCGGCGAAAGCTTACGAGGCGGAAGAAGTGCCCGTCGGCGCGGTCGTCGTGCGCGAGGGGCGCATCATCGCGCGGGCGAGCAATCAAGTGGAGTTGCTCAAGGATGCCACCGCGCACGCCGAGATGCTCGCCATCACGCAAGCCGAGGAAGCCGTGGGCGATTGGCGGCTCAATGACTGCACTCTCTACGTCACCAAAGAGCCGTGCCCGATGTGCGCCGGGGCAGTCGTGCACGTACGTTTCGCGCGCGTAGTTTTTGGCGCAAGCGATGCGAAAGGCGGCGCAGCGGGTAGCGCGATGAACTTGCTGCAATTTCCGACGCTGAATCATCAGTGCGAGATCACACGCGGCGTGCGCGAGGAGGAATGTCGGCTGTTGCTGCAAACATTCTTCGCCGAGCAACGCGCGAAGAACGAGAAGGCGCGGAAGAAAGCGGAAAGAAATTGAGCCTGATGCCTTTCAGAAATCAGTCCGGTCACAACACGAAGCACAACCAGCGTTTGCAGGTATCATTACACGGTCGCTTGTCTTGAATGAAACAGTCCACGCCAATCCTTGAAGTTGAAAACCTCTCGATCCGTCGAGGTGCGACGATGATTCTCCGCGACGTTTCGTGGCGCGTGATGAGCGGACAACATTGGGTCATGCTCGGCGCGAATGGTTCTGGCAAAACGTCCTTGTTAAGCGCGCTCACCGGATACCTGACGCCGACCAGCGGCGAAATCTCCGCGCTGGGCGAACGCTACGGCGCATCGGATTGGCGAGAGCTTCGCAAACAGATCGGCCTCGTCAGCTCGTCCGTGCGCCAGATGATGGCTGAGGATGAACCCGCGCTGGACACCGTCGCCAGCGGCAGGCACGCGATGATTGATTGCTGGCACACGCCGCCGCGCGCGGATCGCTTGCAGGCTGCGCGGTTGTTGCGTCAGGTGGAATGTGCTTACGTGGCGGATCGTCCGTGGAGCGTGCTTTCCCAAGGCGAACGTCAACGCGTCCTCATCGCGCGGGCGTTGATGGCGCAGCCGCGCCTGTTGATCCTCGATGAACCTTGTGCCGGACTTGACCCCGCTGCTCGCGAACATTTCCTGCAATTCATCCAGCGGCTCGGCAGACGCAGAAACGCGCCGACGCTGGTCTTGGTGACGCATCATGTGGAAGAGATCATGCCGGTGTTCACGCAAGTGCTGCTGCTCAAGAGCGGTTGTGTGCTGGCTGCGGGAAAAATATCTGCCGTACTCAACAGCACGACGCTCTCAGAAGTTTTTGATTCGCGGATGAAGCTGACCCGCACCAACGGACGTTACGCGATGAGTGTTTCAGCAAAGCCGGGCGTGATGGTGTAGCGGTGGGCATCCGTGCCCGCCGTAGAGCCGGGCTTCCAGCCCGGCGGAAAAAACCACAGCATTGCAAAGCGCACTGGATGGTTCGTGAGTCATCCTAGATTTGACCATCTTTTCCGGGCGGCAAGGATGCACGCCCTCCACGTCAGGCAAGGATGCCTGACGCTACGCTCACTTATACGCCGGATACTTCGAGAAGTCCGCCCAGCGTAGTTGATATCTAGCTGCGTCCACTTTTTCCTGACGGCACAATTCATCAATGTCCCGCTGCATCTCTGGCGTCGGCCCGCTCGTGGAGCGTCCGCTGAAGAACACCAGTTCGCCCGGCATCGGGATCATGTTGGGTGAGCCAGAGTCGCCACCTTTCCAAGTGTTGACCGTCAACGGCGCAATGCTTGTACTCACGCGACCTTCCTGTTCGGTTTGAAACACCGGATGCGGCACCGCGCCGAGCGTCGGGAACGGATAGTAAAGTTGAACCTCCTTGAACTCCGCCACCGCCATCGGCTCGATGCTCGGCGGCAGATCGCGCTCAAACATCAAGATCGTGTAATCACGATGCTGTCCGTTCGTGGAGGCGGCGTTGCGCGTGACCTGACGCTTGATGATGGCTTCGACGAGTGTGTTGTCCGCCGCCACGAACCACGCCTTGCGTCCTGCATTGCCCGTGTTGAATCCATCGTCGCCCATGCCGTGACCGCGCGCGTAAGCGTGACGCCGCGTCAACGCCGTCAACGGCACTTGTCCCTGAGCGCCCTCACCCATCCAACACGGACTGATCGCTGTCACGCCTTTCATGCCCCAGATCAGGTTGTTCGTGTTCCATTTCACGACCGGAGGATTCGTGGGCCAACTTGCGCCGCGCGAGCGTTGCGACCAGATGACCATGTCGCGACCGTTCGTGTGGGCGAGAAAATTTGTCCACACGCAGTAGTTGAGAGACTCCTCGCGCAAACTATGGAACACAGCGTTGGTGTAGATGTATTCCGCCGGAAACGCGCGGCGATACGCCGCATTCGTGGCAGCGCGGGGATGTTGCGGGAGCGTGTTCGACATCAACTGTGTGACACGAAACGTCTCATATCGGACAGGGCCATTCGTCGTGAAGCCGATGGCATTGCTCGACACGCCCGTGATGACCATTGCGCCGTGTGACGCCATCAGGCCCGAGATCAACACGAGTGCTGTGAAGAAAACTTTTTTTAGTTTCATACGCCAAATCCCAATTCATGCCGACGCTTCCAAAGTTCCGGTGGCTTGAAAATGCCCACCGGCGTGATGATTCCCGTGATCAACTCCGCGGGCGTCACATCAAAGCCCGGATTCCGCGCACCACTCCCCGGATTCGCCACACGCACATAAGTCCGTACGTTGTTTTTCGGATTTCGGATTTCGGATTTCGGATTTGTAACGACTCCCCACGCTCCCAACACTTCGCTTTCGTGCCGATCTTCGATGGGGATGTCGAAACCGCGCTTGAGATTCCAATCAATCGTCGAGAGCGGGATGGCCACGTAGAATGGAATCCCGTGTCGCTTGGCCAACACCGCTTTCGTGTAAGTCCCGATCTTGTTCGCCACCTCGCCCGTGCGGCCGAGCGTGCGGTCGCTGCCCACGATCACGAGATCAATCTCACCGCGTTGCATGAGATGACCAGCGGCGTTGTCTGCGATGATCTGATGCGAGATGCCTTGTTGCGCAAGTTCCCAAGCCGTGAGCGTCGCGCCCTGTGAACGCGGCCTTGTCTCGTCGCAGAACACATGAAACTTCCGCCCTGCCGCCTGCGCCGCATACATCGGCGCAGTGGCCGAACCCACATCCACGAACGCCAGCCAACCTGCGTTGCAATGCGTGAGAACCCTCATGCCATTGCGAATCAATTGAATTCCCTGCGCACCGATCTCGCGACAATGCCGCGCGTCTTCGTTCGCAAATTCCTCCGCAGCCGCGAGCGCGATGGATTGTTTCTCTGTCACGGAGTCGCCGCGCTGCATCGCACGCAGCACATCGTTCATGGCATTCACAGGATCAACCGCCGTGGGGCGCGCTTCCGCCAGCGTCTTGAAAACTTGTGCGACATGGCGGGAAAACTTTTTCGCATCCGCACCGCGAAACGTGCGTGCGCCTTGTGCGAGTCCGTATGCTGCCGTTGCACCAATCGCGCCCGCGCCGCGCACGACCATGTCAGTGATGGCCGCAGCCGTCTCACGATAATTCCGCGTAGCAACGATCTTGAACTCGTGCGGCAACAACCGTTGTTCGATGAGCAAGACGTGGTTTTGCACCGCATCAAAAGTTACGGTGCGATAATGACGAGTGCGTCCACCGACGGTGACGTTCATGGCTTCAAGCTACGGAAGCGCGCGAGTAGAGAACAGAAGGAAACGCACCGTAACATTTTACTGCCCGCGCAATACAGACGCATCCACATCCATGATCGGATAACGTTTCCAATTCTCGTCGTCGAAATGCCACCACTCAGTCGGTAGGCCGATAAAGCCGTGCTTTGTCATCAAGGTTTCAAGCAGGGCGCGATTGCGGATCGTTTCTTCCGGCAAGTCATTGAAATCTCGATGCGCCTTCGTGGTGAAGTCATCGAAGGCTGTCGGCATCGGTAGTTCTGTGCTGTCAGGCAGTCGGATCAAAGTCAGGTCCACCGCTGCGCCACGATTGTGTCGTGAACCTTTTTTCGGATCAGCCACGTAACCTGGATGTGGAAAAACCTCCCACATTTTCTTCTGCACAGACAGCGGGCGGAAACCGTCGAAAACCTTCAACCCAAGACCCTTTGTCGCCAATTCCATCTGCACCGCCCGCAGATTTTCCGCCACGGGTTTCCGCAGAAAACAGCGTGCCGAAGGATACAATATCTGCCCGGTGAAGTTGTTTGTGGTGGCGTAACGTATGTCCAACACGATGCCGGGAATGAATTTGTCCAGTTCAACAAGCTCATCGCGTCCGCAGCCGAGGATGAGCATTGCAAGAAGTGTTGACGCTGAAATCGTTGCGAACATCAACCGACGCGGCGGACGAGGTGGAGTTTGTGATTTCATGATTGTTTTATTGCGGGCGCAATCAAGCCGGATGAAGGAACGGAAGCGCGTGCATCCAAAAACTTCTTCAACTCCTCCGCCGCCTTGCCGCCGAAGCCGGAGACTTCCGCGATCTGTTCCACCGTGGCGATGCGGAGACGTTGCACAGACCCGAACTTTTTCAGCAACGCCGCCTTGCGCTGCTCGCCGATGCCGGGGAATTCGTCGAGGATGCTCTCGGAGATTTTTTTGATGCGGAGTTGCGCGTTGTAAGAGTTGGCCACGCGATGCGATTCATCGCGGACGCGCTGGAGCAATTTCACAGCAGGATGATCTAGGCCGAGCCGCAACGGTTCAGCAACACCGGGCCGATGAATCTCTTCAAATTCCTTGGCGAGTCCGATGATGGGAATTTTCTCCAGGCCGAGTTTCGCAAGCTCGGCACAGGCCATGTTGAGTTGACCTTTGCCGCCGTCTATGAGGATCAGGTCGGGGAAACTAGGAGATGGGAGTTGGGAGTTGGGAGTTAGGCCGGCTTTCCCCATCTTCCATCTGCTATCTCTCATCTGCTTCTTTACACGTTTGCTCGTCTCATCAATTAACTTCTGCAACTCCTGCGCGATCGCTTCACCGCCTTCCCCTATCGCCTCTAGCCCATCGCCTCTAGCCTCTTTTAACAATCGCGAATACCTCCGCCTCACCACCTCTGCCATGCTCGCGAAATCATCCTGCCCGGTGACGGTCTTGATCTTGAACCGCCGATAGTTCGCGCGATCAGGTCGCCCGTTCTTGAAGCTGACGAGCGACGCGACCGCAAACGTGCCGCTGATGTTCGAGATGTCGAATCCTTCAATGCGATGCGGCAACGTGGACATACCCAGCACGGCAGCCAGTTCCTTCAAGTCACGTTCGGGATCGGCGGAGAGCGGCAACGAGTAAGGCACACGCGCAAACTTTTCCGTGCGCTTCGTGGTGCGTTCGAGATCGGAGATCATGTCGCGCAGGTCAGCCGCTTTCTCGTAATTCTGCGCGGCGGCGGCTTTGCGCATCTCGACTTCGATCTGATCCTTCATCTCGTGGCATTGACCATCGAGGAAATCGCACGCGGCGCGGACTTGTTCGCGGTATTGCTCGTGAGTGACGTTGTTGACGCAGGGCGCAGTGCAATATTTAAGATGCGCGTACAGGCAATGCTTGTAATCCGCCTCGCCCGGAGTGAACACACGACATCCCCGCAGATTGAACTGGCGCGTGACGAGCGCCAGTGTGTTCCGCAACGCGCCGGAATTGGCGAACGGTCCGAAGTAACGCGCGCCGTCGTCCTTGCGGATGCGCGCGAAAGCGAAGTTGGGGATGGGATCGTTGAGATTCACCTTCACCATCAGGTAACGCTTGTCGTCGCGGAAACTGATGTTGTAGCGCGGATGAAATTCCTTGATGAGCTTGCTCTCGAGCAGCAGCGCCTCCGGTTCGCTCCTGACGGTGTGGATGTCGAAATCGTGGATGGCTTCGACGAGCGCGTTGAATTTCAAATCCCAGCCCATGCGCCGCGACGGATGGAAATACTGGCTCACGCGTTTGCGAAGATCACGCGCCTTGCCGACATAAATGACCGTGCCGAAGCGATCCTTGTGCAGATACACGCCCGGCTTGTGGGGCACCGTGCTGAGTTTTTTTCGGATGTGATCTGTGACCGGCACGCGGAAAGTTTAGCCACGGACGAGCGCGGATGAAACAGCGATTACACGGACGAGCCGGTTCGAGAACAAAGTCCGCGCTTCGTCTCCCGGTCACTTGTTCCGGTGGCGAATCGTCGTGGTCTTTGCGTCAGCGGCGACCTCCTGCTCCGTGGTTGTGCCGTCAGGCCAGCGCACTTGGATGCCGATGATGGGTGAACGGCTCGTCGCAATCAGTGTCGCCGAATTCTGCGACCAGTATCCGCTTCCCGCCGTCACCACCTGCGCGCGGCCAAGCCCGGCTGAAGTCCTGGCGCGGATGACTGCGCCGACGCATTGCGGATTTCCCGGCCCGCCTTCCAGCTTCACGCGCAATCCGGGGCGCGCCCTTATGTTTCGCAACAGCCTTGTCTGGTCGTTCGCTTGAGCCACCGCCAAATCCACCCGCCCATCGCCGTCGTAATCAGACACAGCACTGCCACGTTGCTCGCCGTAAATCCTGATGCCTGATTCGTCTCCACTGGCGGCACGGAAACTTCCTTTGCCGTCTCCGAACACCAGCAATCCCCGGCCTGCATCGTTCCTCAACGTCTCCCATTGCATCGCAAAAAAATTCTGCGCCAGAAACACATCGTCATTCCCGTCCCCATCGAAATCCGCCACGTTCACCCCGAACGCAGACGACATCTGCGCGTCCACTGGCAGCGGTCTGGCTTCAAATTTCCCCCCGCGATTTAGAAACACCGTGGAACGCAACTCTCTCGCTTCGACCAGTGAGGCCGACTTCAATTTGTCGCCATAGATCGCCGCCAAGTCTGCCTCTCCGTAAGCGTGGAACGTTGGCGTGTTGCCCCGGATATACGGCACAGCACCGGCACTGGATGTGAGATCGCGTTCTGGAACGAGCTTGCGCGTGAACGGATCAATGTGCGCCTCCACGATCTCCACGCGGTTCATCTCGTTGAAGTCACCATGGTAGATGCGAAGCGGCCGCTGCCCGTCATACGATCCTTCATACTTGGTGTTTTGCCCCCAGTTCGACGCCACAAAGTCAATCCGTCCATCGCCATCAAAATCGCCGACAGCCACGCCGTTCCACCAGCCCGTCAATGTGTCCAGCCCCCACGCCGCCGTCGCGTTGGTGAATCCGCGCGGCGTATTGATCAATATCTGCACCGCACCCCACTCGCACCCGGCGATCAAATCCTGACTGCCATCGCCATCGAGATCGGCGAACACCGCCGATGTGACCATGCCAAGATTCTTGAAAGCCGCCGCTGCCGGACCACCCGCCTCAACAAGCCGCCCTTGTCCGTCCCGCAAAATCAACGTCGAGTCCGCCGCTTCGGGATACTTCAAGAACTGCGCCCGTCCGCCGATGAACAAATCCAGATTCCCATCCCGATCCACGTCCGCCATCGCCAACGGGCCAGTCGCGTCGTTATCGCGTTTCATCTGCCCGCCGATCTCCCAATCGCCATCAGCCTTTCGCTTGATGATGTTCAGCGCTGTTTTTGCATCCGGATCTTCCCAGGACGACGCACCGATGGCCAGCGCGACACCGGTCGCCTTTGAACCAAAACCCACCACGCCCGTCTGGTCGCGCCGCGCATGAATCTGCTTGTTCGTCGCATTCAACATCTCGAAACGCCCGCCACCCAGATTTCTGAACATGCCCATCGAATGACCCCCCGAAGTCCCGATGATCAACTCATCCAGCCCGTCGCCATCCAAGTCGAACCAACTCACGCCCGGACCGAGACGGCTCATGCGATTGGGCAACAGCGGCTGCGCTTCGAAATCATTGAACACATTCTCGTAGTTCGTGTGATTCAACCTCCCGCTCACGTCCTCAAACAACGGCTCAACTTTTTGGACGACCTTCGTTGCCACAGTTGCGGTGTTTGTTTCTGCGATCACATAAAGTTTGTTTGCCTCCACGCCCTCGACTTCTGTCAGCCGACCATCGCGCCACGTCACTTGCAATTTATACGGCGACCAATCCCGCCGTGCTGCGAACGTCAGCGTGTAATCCCCGCCCGAACCGTAGCGTCCGCCGGAGATCATCTCCTGCTCCTGCACCTTCAGGCCGATCAATTTCACCTTTGCACCCACGCCAAGTTGATTTGGAGCGCGACCCTGCAATCGCACCGCGATGCGCGGCGCGGAGTTGTCGTTGCGATAAATCTCCGGCGCACCGTCGGCATTGTTGATGACAATGTCGGGATCGCCGTCATTATCGAAGTCGCACAAGATCATGCCGCCGTGTGGACGTTCGGCGCGGACGCCGTAACTCTCACCGACTTCTTCGAAGCGCAGATCGCCCAGGTTGCGGAACAACTGGCAGCGCGCATTCAGCACCGGCAGCTTGCTCCGATGTTTCTCCATGTCCGCCTGCGATTGCACCACCGCCGCATGAGCCACCTCCCTGTCCGCATCCGTGTAATCCTGGAGATTGCCGCAGGAGGTGATCAGATCGGGATGGCCGTCGAGGTCCGCGTCAAAAAACACCGCGCCCCACGTCCACTCGCTCGCCATCACTCCTGCGTAAGGCGCGATCTCCGCGAACGTGTCGTCACCGCGATTCAGAAAAAACGTGTTCTGCGGATACTGCGGCTGCAATGCGTAGGGGTTGATCTCCGGCGAACTCAACTTCAACAACGCGCGCTGCCTCATCCGCACCGCGTGGTTACGGCTCAACATGTCGCTGACAAAAAAATCCAGCGCGCCATCGCCGTTCACATCCGCGAAATCCACCGCCATCGAACTCGAACTCATGTGCCGCATCGTCATCGGCGGCGCGAGGGTGAAGCGTCCGCGACCGTCATTGAACCACAGACGATCCGGCGTCTGGAAATCGTTGCACACATACAGATCAGGCGCGCCGTCGCCATTGATGTCGCGGAACTGTGCCGCGAGTCCGTTGCCTTCCAACGCGCTGGGGCCGGGTGATCCCGGCGGCATCGTGAAATGTTTTTCGCCCGCAACTTTGAAACGCCCCTTGCCGTCGTTCATCAGCAACACGTCCGGCTCGCCCTTCTCGAACAGGCTCGATCCATCCGTATAAAATTGATTCGTGAACTGGGGCGAAAGCGGCTTGCCCTCCCGCACCCGTTGAAACTCCTTCGTCAGTTCAGGGCCGATCTCGAAGTGCGTGTCGAGATACGAACTCGTCGAGTAGTTGCAGATATAAATGTCGAGCGCATTGTCGCCGTCCACATCCGCCACTGCGATGGACGTGCTGGCGAATTTCGATTCGCGACCGGGAAACGTCAGGTCTTCCGTGAAACGACCCTTGCCGTTGTTGATCAAAAGCCGGTTCGGCCCGCCGCGCGCCGTCACGATCAAATCCAGCGAGCCATCTCCGTTGACGTCGGCGAATGTTGACCCGATGGACTGCTGCCCCGGACAACCAACGCCCGCCTCCGCCGTGATGTCGGCGAATTTCCAGTTGCCCAGATTGCGATACAAAACATTCGTCCCGCTGTCCGAACAGAAATACAGATCGCTCAACCCGTCGCCGTCCACGTCGCCCGCCGCGAGACCGTTTGCGATGAGCGTGTGGATGGAATGTGTCCCCACGACATTGGAAAACGTGATGCCGACCTGCGCCGGTGGAATCATCGTGAAACCCGGCGCGGCATTTCCTGTGACGCGCAAGGGAGAAGATTTGACGCGGGACGACTCGGCGGCGGTTAAAAACTGTGGCAGCAAAATATTCAGTGAGACAATCAGCACGAGCACCAGGGTAGGGCGCGTCACTCCGTGCGCGCCGTCGGTTGACTCGC
>JANNAO010000091.1:0-3337 GCA_031384405.1 Verrucomicrobiota bacterium
GAAATCATTACCACCGAAGAACGACAACATGCCGAGCGCGAAACCCGTGTTGAGCAGAATGCGAAGCACAAAGAAGTTCATGCGATCAAACAACCAGCCCCACACCGGACTCATCACGAGCCGCGCGAGATTGGGGATCACGCCGACGAGCAGCGCGATCTGTGCGGTGGTGAGCGGCACGCCGTTCCAAGTGAGGCCGTGTTTGGGGTTGGCGAGATATTCTATACGTAACGGCCCGATCATCAGATTGGCGAAACCCATGATCATCCACATCACCAGCGTGCGACGGAACAACGCATCATCACGAACGAACCGCAGCGCGCGGAACGGATGCGTGCCGCCGGACGCAGAGAGTGGTTGCGAAGGAATCTTTGCGACGCAATACCCCGCGAACGCGAACGCGATTGCGAACACGACGAGCAGCCATTGAAACCGCTCCATGTGCCCGGTGAGAACGCGCCCGGCGATTTCAGCAAACGCCGCCGCCGAGGCGATGCGGATCATGAAAGCGCGGGAGAAGAGTTTGCCGCGTTCGCGCTCGGGATAATTCTCCTGATAAATCTGCGTCATTAACGGGATGGCCGCAGACGCCGCAGTCATCGCCATGATTGAACCCAGCACGAACACCGGCAACACCGGCCACAGCGTCATCAACACCAGCCAGCCCGCGCCGAACCACATGAGCCGCGCCGCCGCGAGAGACGTGCGCCAGCGGAGCGTCTGCACCTGCGCCACGATCCACGGCCCGAGCATCAGCCCGAAGCTTCCGCCCGCCGCGACGAGAGCTTTGGAATTGTCGCCGGCATGAAACCAGCGCACGGCGATGAGCAACAGGAACGTTCCGCCAGCGGATTCGAGAATTCCGGAAGCCAACGCCCGCCAGCGTTCGTAGCGGAAGGTTTGAGTTGTGCGGGCGGCGTCCATTAAATCCAGATGGCTTGTGACAGGCGGGTGGATGATAGGAAGAAACTTTGCTTGCTGGTAATCTTTTTCAGCCTTTGCCCCGCCCGCTTAATCTCTTGCACCGCTCCGCTCGCTGTCTCAGCTTGGTTGTAATGAAGTCGGTGGCGATCATCGGAGCGGGCATCACGGGATTGACGACCGCGTTTTATCTGAAACGCAAGGGCGTCGCCGTCACGATTTACGAAGGCAGCCATCGTGTCGGCGGCGTGATCCAATCGCTTCGCAAGGATGGCTATCTCGCTGAGTTCGGCCCGAACACGCTGCTCGAAACGTCACCGAAAATTTCCCAACTCGTCCGTGATGCGGGGTTGGAATCGCGTCGCCTCGATCCCGACGCGGCGAACGGCGCGCGGTTTGTCGTGCGTTACAAACGCCCCATCGAGATGCCGGGTTCACTGCCGGGTTTTCTTGCGACTGATCTGTTTTCGTTCAAGGCCAAGCTCGCTGTATTGCGTGAACCCTTCATCCCGGCGCGGCGCGATGGCGTTGAAGAGAGCATCGGGCAATTCGTCGTGCGCCGCTTTAATCAGGAGTTTCTTGATCACGCCATTGATGCGCTCGTGGCGGGAATCTACGCGGGCGATCCGCAAAAACTTTCCGTCACACACGCGTTCCCGAAATTGAAAGCGTTGGAAGACAACTACGGCTCGATGATCAAAGGACAACTCTTCGGCGCGCGCGAACGCAAGAAGCGCGGCGAAGTGGCGAAAGATCGCGCGCCGAAATTTTCGTTCGACGAAGGCTTGCAGGTCTTACCGGACACTCTGGCGACACAACTTGGTGGCTCGGTGACGTTGAACACTCCGGTAACGAAACTGACGCGTTGCGCTGACGGATGGACAGTGACGACACCCTCAGGCGAGACGAGGCACAGCGCGGTGATTTATTGCGGCACGGCGTTCAAGCTGGCGGAATTGAACGTTGAAGGGGTTGATCTCTCTGCGTTCTCCGAGGTTCGTCACCCGCCCGTCGCCAGTGTGGTGCTTGGTTTCCGCCGCGAAGATGTGGCGCATCCGTGCAACGGCTTCGGCATGTTGATCCCGAAGATCGAAGGCTTCAAAATCCTCGGCACAATTTTCTCCTCGGCATTGTTTCCGAATCGCGCTCCCGCTGGCCATCTCACACTCACGACCTACGTCGGCGGCGAGCGTTATCCTGAACTCGCCTCGCTGCCGCAGGACAAACTCGTCTCGCTGGTTTGTGACGACCTGCGCGTGTTGCTCGGCGTGCGGGGTCAACCGACTTTCCAACACGTCGTCCTGTATCCTCGCGCGATTCCGCAATACAACGTCGGTTACGGACGCTTCAAAGAATTGCTGACCCGGATCGAGGCCGATCAACCGGGATTATTCTTCGCGGGACATTTCCGCGATGGCGTTTCTCTGAGCGACTCCATCGTGGCGGGGATCAACATGGCGTTGCGGGTGGGGTGAATCTCTTCATTCGCGCCGGGACTGTAACCGAAAAGGAGTTTGTAGCCTTGCGTAAGCGTTGGGCGTTCTGCTCGAAAAACTATTTCCCTGACCTCACACTGCGCCAGCAGGTTCAGCAACAACGGTGGACGTCGTTTCAACAGCGGCAGCCGGTTGAGCGGCGGCGGGAGCGTTGGCGAGTTCGGTGATGCGGATACCGAGATGATCTTCCACGAGGACGACTTAATTTCTATGGCGCAAGCGATAGCTGAATAGTAGAACGCCCAGTCCTAACACTCCAAGCGTGCTAGGTTCAGGAACCTGCTGGTTCGAAAAAAAGATATTGTCCAGTAAGGTGTAACTTCCAAATTGTCCTTGAGGTGCATACGAAGTAAAACGCAGCTCCCCACTTTGTCCTGCAAATGGTGCTACATCTCCCCCTAGAACTTCATAAGTTGCGCCACCACTGCTGCTGACTCCATTGCCCATAAATGTAGTGGGGATCACCTGGCCATTAAACGTAACTTCAGGACGATCTCCGAGTGAAAAAAACATAACTGAAAAAACACCCGTCGGCACAGTTCCAGTTTGTGCAAGTCCGGCCGAATACACAGGAAAAGATGAGAATAAGCCTCCTGCCTGTAACAGAGCAGAAAAATTAGCCTGAAGCCTCAACGAGAAACTTGGCCCAATAATACCTACATTCACCCCACCAGTTGAAAGTCCGTTATGCGATACCGTGGGTGTAACATTCGTTCCCTTGTATGCTGTCCAGCCCGGAAATGCGGCTGAAACCGGAACTGATGTTTCGCTTTGGCCCGAAGGAAGTGGCGACACTGTAGATGCTTCAAAATTCAAGTTCTGAAACGTCCCTTGAGCGAGGGCTGGTTGAACGGTTAATTTGAGTAATAAGAACGCAAAGATAAGTGTGATGTATTTCATAAAATCTGATCGAGTTTACC
>JANNAO010000132.1:0-11519 GCA_031384405.1 Verrucomicrobiota bacterium
TAGTAGGGAATGCCGAGCTTGTGGCAGACGGAGCGCGCGTCCGTGACCGCTTGCGGCCCGCAACATTTGTCCTCCGCGCGATTCACACAATCCTGCGGCCAGAGTTTCAGCGTGATGCCGACCACGTCGTAACCCTGCTCCTGCAACAGCGCAGCCGTGGCCGAGGAATCCACTCCTCCGCTCATGCCGCATATCACACGTTGTTTCTTGGCTGCAACCACAGTGCGCCAGTATAGAGCCAAGCCGACTTACGGCAAGTGCGGTGTCTGGTTGATAAAAAATTTCTTATGGCACGAGCATCACACGGTAGAAATGTTGTGTGCCGGGTACGAATGGATTGGTGTGCGTGAGGTTTGAGATCGTGGCGGTGACATCCGGGGTGACGCCAATCCAATTTGTTGTAGCGAGGTTCGTGGTGAACTGGAGGCGATAGGTGCTACCGGGAATTGTTGTCCAAGACACGTTGACCCAGTCGTTGGTCAGGCTGATTCCAGAGATGAGCGGGCGCGAGATGACCGTGATGGCGAAAGATCGCGAGTCTGAGAGCGCAGGAGTGCCATTGTCTGTGGCCGTGACGGAGAAGTTGTTTGTAGTGTCAACGTCCGCATCGGTGGTCAGCCATGAGAACAATCCTGACGACGGATGGATGCTCGCGCCAGAGGCTGCGCCGGGAACGAGGCTGAACGTGAGATGGTTCGCTGGCGTGTCGGAATCGGTCGCGGTGTTTGAAATGACCACCAAGCTTCCCGCGTGAACCGTGCGGCTTGCAATCGCCGCCAACACTGGCGGCGTGTTCGTGATGTCAGAGATTTGTGATGATCCGCTGGTCACAGTGATGAGGGTTAGCGCGAGATTGTTTGCCAGCACTGGATCGGGCGTGCTGCTTGATACGAGCGATTGATTGGTGAACGTGTCTGCAACGACAGCGGCGGCTTGAATGTTGATGCTGGCGGTTGCGCCGGGTTGCAGCAGGCCGAGCGACCAGTTCACGTTGCCGGAATCATTCGAGCAATTTCCCTGCGATGTGTTCGCGGAATTGAACGTGAGGCCAGCAGGCAGAATGTTTGTGATGACAACGTAAGCGGCGGGATCGGGGCCGTGATTAACGACTGTGACGGTGAGACTCAGATTACTGCCGAGTGCGACGGGTGTTGAAGACACTTCAGTTGAGATGGAAAGATTCGCAGAATTTCCAACGCCGGTGGAGGTCGAGAGATTCGATGTCGTGATGCTCAAGACCCAACCCTGCGTGATGCTGCCGCTGTCCATCGCGCCGTCGTCCTGCACGTAGAGCGACCAGTTGCCGTTCGGATTTGCGCCGTTGAAATTCGTCAGGCTCGTGCTGAATGGCGATGCGGGTGCGGGCGCGGGGAAGTTGTCGCTCGTGGTGTCAATATTCGTGGGCTTGTAAGTTCCCGTCGGCACGGCGGCACTGTCGTGGACGGATGACGCGGCGGAAGAATCGAACATGAGCGTGACTCCGTTGCGGGCGTTGCCGCCGCCGCAATCGGACATCAACATCACTTTTTGTCCAGAGGGTCCGACGAGAAGCACGTCCACATCGTCAGGCCAGGAATGCGTGTAGCCGCGAAGAGTGGCGGTGACGCTCGTCACAGTGCCGGTCAAACCAGAGACGATGATGGGCGACGGATAAAGCGTAGATTTGCCGCTGTCAGGAATCGGAATCGTCGTGGCGTTCGTGAATGAGGTCGTCTGAATGGTGGTCAGGCCGAGTGGAATTGCGAGTTGAAGGATTCCGAGATTGCCAGAGTTATCACTCAATTGAAAAAGCGCAATGATTGCGCTGCCGGGTGCACCACTAGCAGAGAATGTGAACGGGCGGCTCGCGGGGATACCGTTTGCTGGAAGATCACCGTAGGATTGAGCGCTACTTGGCGAAGCCACTCCATTCGTCGCAAGCAATGTGACGATGAGATTTGATGCCGCAGCAGTGCCGTTGTTTTTCAACGCAAGATTCACGGTGACTTGTTCGCCCGGATCGGCTGCGCCATTTGTAGGGAAGAAGCTTTCCGCCGCAACGGTCGCGCTAACTGATGAGATGAGCGGCATGGTTGTGTTTGTGGCGTTGTAAATGACGAGGGCGAAATCTTGATCGAGACTTGTGCCGAAATTTGGAACGCCGTCGGAGTTGATGTTAGCGGCGGTGACGGTGATCGTGATGTCGCCGGAAACTCCCGCAGCCAGCAGAATGTTTTCAACATTGTTCTTCGAGTCAGCCGAACCGCCGGGCACGGAGAACTGGCCGGAGAAATTTTTTCCTTTGTAGGTGTTGCCGTTTGATTGAGTCGTGACGGTCACATCCAGATCGTTGTTGAACGCATTTCCAATCGTGCTGCCCGGCGCATCCGTCCAGGCGAGCGTGACGCGAACAGGTTTGTCGGAACGAACGATCCGCCCCGTGAACACACGCGTCTGACCGGATGCCGTGAACAAGTCATTCGTGTTCTGATCGCGGAGGATTCGCGGAACGCCATCGAATGCGTTGCCGAGATTCAATCCGCCCATGCCTTGCGCTGCCGACCAGAAATTGTCGTTCGCGCCAGCACCGGTCATGTAGCGAGTGGAGTTCATCAGGTAAGCCTTCGTCATCGCAGGACTCGGCGGCGGGAGATTGCTGTTGATAAAATACTGGCGGAGCAGGGCGCACGCACCGGCGACGGCGGGAGTCGCGTGACTTGTTCCCGATGACACGGTGTAGAACTGCTGGCCAAGCGGAAAGAAGTTGTTCGTGCTGCCTGCTGCCCCACCGCCGCTCAACGCACAAATACTCGAAGCCTTGAAGCACGCAGATGCAACGCCGTTACCGCTCGTCAACGTGCTGTTCTGGAAAACGCCGCCTGTGATGTGCGTGCCGGGCGCGACGAGATCGGGCTTCTGACGACCATCGCTGCACGGGCCGCGACTGGAAAACGCGGCGATGTCGTTGACGTTGTCCGCAGCGTCATCCGCGTAACCACAACCATCCGCGCCCATTGAACTTTTGCCGCCATTCGACGTGTTGAGCGAGCGGGCGTTTTCAGATGCGCCAACGGAAATCACATTCTTCGCCGTGGCGGGCGAGCCGACGGTGTTCGCCGAAGAACCGCGATTGCCTGCGGCGAAGACGATGACTATCTCTTGATTGCCGGGCGTGGCGAAAGTTGAACCTGAAGGTTGCGCGTCGCGGACGAGTGCGTCGAATGCCTGTGCGTCCACGGTGTAAGAATTATTCGTGTTGCCCCAACTGTTCGCGCTGATTCGTGCGCCGCTTGCGTAAGCTTTCGATTGAAGGTTCGCGAAGTTTGGACTCGTGAAAACATCTGGATCGAAGACGACAGACGAACCGACGGAGACGAACGGACAAATGCCAAGCCCGTAATGAAAACCTGCTGCGTCCGTGTGCGGAAAGCCTGCGCTCGCATCGTTGAAACCGGCGATGATGTGCGCGTGGAGATTTCCGTGACCGTCGCAGCCCGCCGCACTGCTGCCGATGTGTGGCGTGCCTTCGATGCGATTGTAGGCGACGCGACCGGACAGGGCAGGGTTGCCGCTTTGATAAAGTCCGAAGTGACCGGGAGCAATCGTGCCGTTATCAATGCCGCTGTCCGTCACATCCACGACGAAACCGGACGCGGTGAATTGTTCCTGCGTGAAACCTTTACTCGCGAGCCATGCGAGATAGCCGGGACCGGACGGAGACGAGCCAGACAAATTTCCCGCGATGATCTGCGCCTGCCGTTCATCGCGTTTGTCGGGGTCGTTGTAAGGTTGGATGGAGATGACATCGGGCTGAGTTGAAATCTCCGCCACGCTTTCAGCCGGGATGCGGACGATGATGTTCCGGTATTGCAACACGGTGAAGTCGCGTTTGATCGGATCGAGTTTTACCCGTTCGATGAGTGCGAGCGTGTTGCTGTTGGATGAATCGTCCGTGATGAGCTGGATGGCGAACGTGTCGGAGTCCGGCGTTTGAGGGAAACCGAATTTGTCTTTGTTGACCGCGCCGGGGTGAACCTTGTAGTCGTCCGCATAATCGCCTTCCCACTGCACGATGTTCGTCGCGCCAGCCCACGCTTGAAGTTGTGCGAGGGCCTGCGCGTTGCCCTGTACAACGTAGGCGTTGTTCGGGACGTAGCTCACGACTTTGACGCCGCAACGTTCGATCTCCGCCTTCCAGTCAGGCTTGATCGGCCCGACAAATTGGATCAGGTGCAGGCGTTTTCCGGCGAAGGGGGCGCGTTGTTTGCGGAGTGATTTGATTTCCGTCGCGCGCGTGTTCAAGCGGACGGAGTTGAACTCGATGAAGTCGGAATCGTCCACCAACTCTGTGCGTTGTCGGCGTGAATCCGTGGGTTGGGTTTCTTGCGTCTCGATGATTTGAAAGCTGCCGTAATCACCGAGAACTTTGCCGCCGTTTTCAACAAGTTGTTTGGCGAGAGATGGGTCTTGGACGCGGAGTTTGTGCGACGCGCCGTGAGCGACGAACGACAGTCCCGCACACAACAAGGCGGCCAGCAGACTTTGTGTCGTCTGCGGCCAGCGTCGTTGTCTTGAGCTGTTGGTCGGCTGAGAGTCAGCCGTCGTTGGATTCATTCGCCCCTTCAAGTGCGCATACTCAACACCTTGGTTGTAGAATTTGTTTTCTCGTCCTCGTTCTCGTCCTCGTCCTCGAACCGGCCACAAAAAACCGAGGACGATGCTTACGGCGCGGCGAACACCACGCGGCTGCCGGTGGGCACACCGGTCATCGTGCCGAAACCTGCGGTCTGCTTTTGCAGGATCACGCCGCCATACATGTGCAACGCGCCCGTGCCCGGTTCGCGAACTTGTCCGGTGAAACTTCCCACGCCGGTCATGATCGTCATGACCATTTCGTTAGGGCTGAGGTTCACAACCTGGCTGCCAGCATTCACGCTGACAACGTTGTTGAAATTCACAGGCAAGCTGCCGCCTGTGAAACTCACGACGGCGCCGGCGAGGTTGATGGCTTTGCCAGCCGCATCAGGTGCGGTGTAGATCGCGCCGATGGCTTTCGTTCCGTTCGTGAAACCGAGCGGGAAACTCGTCGCGCTTGCGCCAACCTGTTTGATCCAGACGAGAGTTCCGTTCAGATCGCTGGCGACAAGATTTGTAAAACTCAACCAACTCATGATCGCGCCTTTGCCCGCGTAAGCAGAAGCGAACAACGGCCAGTCACCATCCGCTGTGACATACGCGGTCTGCGAGAAGCGCGCGCCGTCGGCGAGAATGCCGTTCATCGTGCCCAGACCATCCGCAGCGATGTGCAACGTGGCGTAACCATCGCCCGCAGGTAGTGATGAGTCATTCACGTTGCCGGGAATCACCACAGTGTAATCACCCGCATGAGTCGTGGTCGTTGCCGCGCGACCACCCGCGAGAGGCGAGGACCAAGTGCCGTCCGTGACGCGACCCGTGATCTGTCCGGCTTCGGCGTTTTGTCCGACGTGAAGTTCGACCGTAAGCGGATTTCCGACGGAGCGAGCGATGACGTTGGTTGCGCGCAGAGACGAATTGAACGCGCCTGAGAAAGCGTAGCGACCTTCAACGAGTTGAATCCAAGCGGAGTAGTTGCCGTTGTTGTCGGCATAGACGTTGAACGAACCCGCGCTGACGAGACGCACTTCATCGGTTTGATTGAACAAACCGTTGTAAGTGCCCGCTCCAGCGATGTAGGGATTCGCGACGAAGTTCGCGGTGAGAACCAGGTTAGAAGTCATCACGAAGGTGATCGTGGCCGCAGTTGAATTCACGCCGCCGCTCCAGCCCGTGAAGATATAACCCGACGACGCCGTGGCTGTGACGGTGTAGCTCTGGCCGACGATGAGATCGGTGTCGTCGAGATTCGGCGTGACCGTGCCGTTGCCGGATTTGTTGACTGAGAGTTGAGACGTGACCGGCGGCGGGACTGTGGCTGTGACGCGGAATGTGGTGCTGGCCGAGGCTGCGCCGTCGCCGACGGTGATCGTTACGTCGGAGAAGCCACCTGAACCCGCCGCTGGTGTGATAGTGACTGTGCGATTGGACGCGCTGCCGCCGAACACGATGTTCGTGAGCGGAACGATGGACGGATTGGATGAAATCGTTGTGAGCGTGAGCAACGATGCGGTTGTTTCCACATCGCTGATGGTGAACACGCGCGGGCCGCTGTTCGTGTTGGAAACGAGCGTGATGTCGGTGAGCGCGGAGATCGTCGGCGCGCTATTCACGGACGTGACCGTCACGCCGAATGTGCGGGTCGTCGTGTTGTTCGCGCCTTGGTTGTCATTGACCGTGACGGTGATCGTGGCTGTGCCGTTGGCGTTCGCAACGGGTGTGAAGCTCAGGCTGCCGTTGGCGTTCGGGCTTGTGTAAGTCACAGACGGATTCGGAACAATAGCGGTGTCGGATGACGTCGCCGTGACTGTGAGTGATTGAGATTCGTTCGCCGCGCCGGCGCCGATGCCGGTGAGCGAGACAGTTTGTGCGCTGGCGTTTTCAGCGATGGTGCGACCGCTGATCGCTGCGAGCGTCGGCGCATCGTTCACCGGGTTGACAGTGATGGTGAACGTCTGTGTGACCGTGTTGTTCGTGGTCTGTCCATCGTTGACCGTCACGGTGACGGTAGCGGTACCATTGGAATTGGCAACCGGCGTGAAGTTCAAACTACCCGTGCTGTTCGGGCTGGTGTAGGTCACGGTCGGATTCGGAATCAAACTCGTGCTGGACGACGTCGCGGTGATCGTGAGTGTTTGAGATTCATTGACTGCGCCCGTGCCGATGCCGGCGAGGCTGACGGATTGCGCGCCGGAATCTTCATTAACAGACACGTTGCTGATCGCGGCGAGCGTCGGTTGATTGTTCACGGCATTGACGCTGACGGTGAAAGTGCGGGAGAACGTGCTGTTAGTGGACTGACCATCGTTGACCGTCACGGTGATCGTGGCTGTGCCGCTGGCATCCGTCGTGGGTGTGAAGTTCAAGCTGCCCGCGCTGTTCGGGCTGGTGTAGGTCACGGTTGGATTCGGGATCAAACCGGTGTTGGATGACGCTGCCGTGACAGTGAGCGTATCAGATTCGTTCGCCGCGCCTGTGCCGATACCGGCGAGGTTCACCGTTTGCGCTGCGGCATTTTCCTGGAGGTTGACGTTGCTGATCGTTGCGAGCGTCGGCGTATCGTTCACAACGTTGACCGTGACGGTGAAAGTCTGCGTGACGATGTTGTTGGAAGATTGGTTGTCATTCACCGTGACGGTGACGACGGCTGATCCGCTGGCGTTGGCGGCGG
This sequence comes from Verrucomicrobiota bacterium, assembly GCA_031384405.1. Taxonomy (GTDB): domain Bacteria; phylum Verrucomicrobiota; class Verrucomicrobiia; order Limisphaerales; family JADLHS01; genus JADLHS01. The sequence continues at coordinate 7,286 of JANNAO010000132.1, forward strand.
GCGTGAAGTTCAAACTGCCCGTCGCGTTCGGACTGGTGTAGGTCACGGTCGGATTCGGGATCAAACCGGTGTTGGACGAACTCGCCGTGACGGTGAGCGTCTGAGATTCATTCGCCGCGCCGGTGGCGATGCCGGACAAACTCACGGATTGCGCGCCGGAGTCTTCGGCGACCGAGACATTGCTCACGCTGTTAAGTGTCGGTTGATCGTTCGCGGCGTTGACGGTGACCGTGAACGTGCGAGTGACGAGATTGTTGTTCAACGCACCATCGTTGACCGTGACGGTGATGACGGCTGAACCATTCGCATTGGCGACGGGCGTGAAGTTTAGGCTACCCGTCGCGTTCGGACTGGAATAACTCACCGTCGGATTCGCGATCAATCCTGTGTTGGACGAAGTCGCAGTGACGACGAGCGTGTTGTTTTCGTTCGTTGCGCCGGTGCTGATGCCGGAAAGGTTCACGGTTTGAGCGGAAGCATCTTCGGAGAGAGTCACGTTGTTCAGCGCGTCGAGCGTCGGGGGACTGTTCACCTCGCTGACAGTGACCGTGAAAGTTCTCGTCGTGATGTTGTTCGCGCCCTGGCCGTCGTCAATCGTGACGGTGATGACCGCTGAACCGCTCGCGTTGGCGACGGGTGTGAAGCTCAAACTGCCGGTCGTGTTCGGGCTGGTGTAAGTCACGCTCGGATTTGGCACGACGCTAGGATCGGAAGACGTAGCCGTGATGCTCAATGTCTGGGATTCGTTTGCGTTGCCTGTGCCGATGCCAGCGAGATTCACGGTCTGGGCGGCGGCGTTCTCGACGATGTTCAACGTTGTGAGCGCATTCAACGTCGGCGCGTCATTCACCGCGTTGACTGTGACGGTGAACGTCTGCGTGACCGTGTTGTTCGCCGCCTGACCATCGTTGACCGTGACCGTGATCGTGGCCGTGCCGTTGGCGTTGGCAACGGGCGTGAAGCTCAAGCTACCCGTGCTGTTCGGGCTGGAATAACTAACCGTCGGATTCAGGATCAAACCCGTGTTGGACGAAGAAGCCGTGACGGTGAGCGTTTGAGTTTCGTTGACGTTGCCCGTGCCGATGCCGGACAAACTCACGGTCTGCGCGGTTGTATCTTCGGCGATTGAGACGCTGGTGATCGCACCGAGCGTGGGCTGATCGTTCACCGGGGTGACTGTCACGGTGAATGTGCGAGTCGAAGTATTGTTGACGGATTGTCCATCGTTGACCGTGACAGTGATCGTGGCCGAACCGCTCGCGCCTGCAACCGGCGTGAAGCTCAAACTGCCCGTGCTGTTTGGGCTGGTGTAACTCACGGTGGGATTCGGGATCAATCCGGTGTTGGAAGAACTCGCGATCACAGTGAGCGCGTCGGATTCATTCGCCGCGCCAGTGCCGATGCCGGACAGGTTCACGGTTTGAGCAGCGGCATCTTCGGTGATGGAGATATTGCTGATCGCGGTGATCGTCGGCGCATCGTTGACCGCGTTGACCGCGACGGTGAACGTCTGTGTGACGATGTTGTTGGAAGATTGATTGTCATTCACCGTGACAGTGATTGTGGCTGAACCGCTGGCGTTCGCGACCGGGGTAAAATTCAAACTGCCCGTCGTGTTCGGGTTCGTGTAGCTGACCGTGGGGTTGGGGATCAAGCCCGTGTTGGACGACGCCGCTGTGATGGTGAGCGTCTGAGTTTCCGAAGCTGAACCATCCGAGATACCGGAGAGACTCACGCTCTGTGCGCCGGAATCTTCGTTGATGGTTGCACCGCTGATGACGTTGAGCGTGGGCCATTGATTTGTAGTTCCGACAACGGGGACGGAATAGGACGTCTCGTTCGAGTAATCACTTTCAAAGCCATCAACGGTGTAGGCGACTGCGGCAAAAAAATACGTCGCGCCATCCGGCAGATTGGAGAACGTCGCATTGGTGACGTTGCCGACGGTGGCTGAATTGGTGTAGACACCGCTCGCGCCGCCATAATGGATACGGTAACCCGTGGCGTTGGCATCCGGACTGGCATCCCACGCGAGCGTGATGCTCCCGGCAGCCAACAGTTTTGCTTGAGATAAAATGGTGAGAAAAACGACGTACAAAGCCAAGCGAGCTTTGAATCCCACCACATCTGACACTCCTTTACGACACATCGGGGCAGGCTAACGCAGAATCGTTGCCAATCGCCGGTTTCACAAGAATTGCGCAGGCGACAAACTCAACTCAGTCATAACTGGCGTTCGGGCTGGGGGATTCCAGATAGTGAACTCCCCGGGGCGACCCGTCGTGGAAACAGTCACGCGTGCAGAACCTCAAGACAGGTTGTCCTGAAAACCGTCAAGGCGCGTCGCGAAAAATTGATCCGTGTCACCGTTAAGATTGACGTTTACAGCCGCGCCATTCGGCCTAAGCTCGAAACACAAGTCTATGAACCGCTCAGGCCACTTTACGATCCTCATGCTCGCGGCGTTCTTTGGATTCTGCCCGCCGGTTCTCAGCACGGATCAAATCACGATTCAACTCAAAAAGGCCGCTGCACAGGGCGAGATCGGACTGCATTCGCAGATGGAATTGCCGGTCAGTTCCATGTTTCCCGAATATGTGATCCAGCAGAGCAGCAACTTGGTGAATTGGACCACTGTTGCCGGGCCTTTTTCCGGCAGCGTCGGCGTGTCTGATGAGTTTCTTCGTGTCGCTGTCCCGACCGCCGGGACTCACGCATTTTATCGCGTCGTCGCCAGCGTGAACGTGGCCGCAGGTGGCAGCGGGATCGGCGATGCCATTTACGGTTACGGGACGGCGTTCGGCCAGCAACTGCGGCAACTCGGACAACTCTCGCTCGCGGATTTCGTCTCCGCTTACCAGCCCACCAATCAATATCTGCCGCAGATCACGTTTGATCCCACCACCGCCGAGTTCTGGAATCTATTCAGCCTGGATCCCGCCGTGTGGAATGCCACCAACTCATTTCAGAACCGACGCATGTTTGATTTCCGTCTCAACCCCACCGAGCTTGCGGTGTTTCAGACGAACGGATTCGTCGTCAGTCAACGCCTCGAACGCCGTAGCTTTGCCGACGTCTATTACGATCTTTACACGGACGACCTGCCGGTGTTCGTCACGGCGGATTCGGTTCTCCAAGCATGGCATCGTTCGCTGGTGACGATGCTGGCAGAGATCGAGGAAACTTGCTTTCACCAGACCTTGTCCAATCTCGTGGTGTCCATGTCGGCCCAAGTCCCGGCGATGTGGACGCAAGCCTCCGGCACGGCCATGCCCAACGGCGTTCTCGACGCCGACTATTTTCTCGCCGTCGCCCGCTCGCTCCTCACTGGGGCGAACAATGCTGGCTCGCTTGGGCAATCATCTCGGATTAACTCGACGATTACCGCCATCAATGCCCTGCAACCGGTCAACTTTAACCTGTACGGCGAAAGCCGTGTGATTGATTTCTCGCAATTCACCGTGCGCGGGCATTACGTCAATTCGACCAACCTCCAGCGTTACTTCCGCGCGATGATGTGGTGCGGCCTCGCCGATTTCCGCTACGCCGGTATCGCAAATGGTGCTGTCAGCGGAACGAACACGTTGCGCGAACTCTCCGGCGCAGTGGCGTTGGAGCTTTTGCTTCGCAACTCCGGCAGCTTCAGCAACTGGTTTCAATTCAATCGCACGCTGGAGATGTTCGTCGGTACACCTGACTCGCTCACCTTCGCGCAATTGAACGGACTGCTCACAACGGCAGGCATCAATTCACCGGCGAATCTTCCCAACCAAGCCGCGTTGACCAATCTTCAAAATCAACTCATGACCGGGCAGCTCGGCATGCAACAGATCACCAGCGGCTATTACTATTCGCCGCTCAACGCCACGCAGGTGAAACTGCCGCGCTCGTTTTGTTTCATGGGCCAGAGGTTCGTGATGGATAGCTGGGCGTTCAACAAAACCACGTTCGACAGCATCATTTGGGACGACAACGGCATTCCCGAATTCGCCGACAAGGTTCTCCGCCGGGTTCCTAGCGCACTCGACGTCGCCTTCACTGTGTTGGGCAACAGTCAGGTTGTGCCCGAACTCGCAGCGCGCATCTCTCGCACCAATCTCACCGCCGCCGATGGCCGCGCGTTCTGGCGCGACGGTCGCAAGTATCAACACAACCTCGCCGCTGCGCGCAACGTGATTGACAGTCAGAACTCATCTGCGTGGACCAACAGCATCTACAATCATTGGTTGGCCTG
>JANNAO010000265.1:0-2916 GCA_031384405.1 Verrucomicrobiota bacterium
GCGTCACTCCGTGCGCGCCGGGCGATGCCAGGCAGAAAGACGGCGCGCACGGAGTGACGCGCCCTACCACACTCGTCGTGACAGAATCCATCTTCTCCATGGACGGCGACGCTGCGCCGTTGGCCGAGATCGTCGCCCTCAAGGAAAAATACGGCGCATGGCTCATGGTGGACGAAGCCCACGCCACCGGACTTTACGGCGCGAACCGTCGCGGCCTCGCCGAAGCTCTCGGTGTCAGCGACCGCATCGAAATCCAGATGGGCACGCTCGGCAAAGCACTCGGCGCGAGTGGTGGCTACATCTGCGGCAGCCGCGCGCTGATTGATTATCTCGTCAATCGCGCCCGAAGTTTCATCTTCAGCACCGCGCCCGTTCCCGCCGCCGCCGCCGCCGCGAACGCAGCCATCAAACTGGTGCAATCCGCCGAAGGCAAATCACTCAACGCACAACTCTGGACGCGCGTCTCTGAATTCCAATCGGCAACCTGCCGCGACGGTGCGCGAGCACGGCGGGTCGGCAATCCTCAATCGGCAATTATCCCCGTTCTCATCGGCGATGAATCCGCCGCCGTCGCTGCCGCCGCAACATTGCGCGAACAAAACATCTTCGTCCCCGCCATCCGCTACCCGACCGTCGCGCGAGGATCCGCCCGCCTCCGCGTCACGTTGACCGCAGCACACACAACCACTGACGTCGCCGAACTCACACAGGCGTTGGCAACTTTAGACCTTAGACCTCAGACTTGAGACTCATGCACGCTCTCTCCCACCTCGATCACGCCCACGTCTGGCATCCGTTCACGCAGATGCGCGACTGGCTCAAGCGCGAGCCGATTGTGATCACGTCGGGCAAAGGCGCGGTGCTTCGCGATGTTCGTGGCAAACACTATCTCGATGCGAATTCCTCCATCTGGACAAACCTTCACGGCCATCAACACCCGAAGATCAACGCCGCCATCGCGCGACAGTTGAAGAAGATTTCGCACAGCTCCGCTCTCGGCTTCGCGAATGAACCGGCGAGTTTGCTGGCGGCGAGATTGGTTCACGCTGCAAACCCACATTCCGTCGAACTGAAAAGGGGAAATGGAGAAAAGGGGAAAGGGAGATCAGCCATCGCGCTCCATCTCTCCACTGCTCCTTTTCCCCCTTTCCCCCTTTCCAAGACGTTCTTCAGCGACGACGGATCCACCGCCCTCGAAGTCGCGCTCAAGCTCGCCTACGAATTCACCCGTCGCACTCGCGGGCCGAAAACCAACCCACGCTTCCTCTCCCTCGACGGCGCGTATCACGGCGACACCATCGGCGCAGTTTCACTCGGTCACATTGATCTGTTTCACAAAGCTTACGGCGGGATGTTGTTCAAGACGGACAAGGTCATGTCGCCGTATTGCTATCGCTGCCCGTTCAACAAAGCCAAACCCGAACGTGCCGACGCGCGCGACACTCGCAAATGCAACTGGGAATGTGTGGGGCTTGTGGAAAAGAAATTCTCCACGCAGAAAAAACGCGGCAATCCCTACGCCGCCTTCGTGTTCGAGCCACTCATGCAAGGCGCGGCAGGAATGATTCCGCAGCCAGCGGGTTGGTTGAAGCAGGTCACCGACATCGCGCGCGGCAGCGGCGCGTTGCTCATCGCGGATGAAGTGATGACGGGATTTGGCAGAACTGGCGTGGCTGCGTTCGTGAGAACGCGGCTGACCTCACCGCTAACCTCACCGCAAAAATATTTGCCGCGTTCTCACGAACGCAGCTACGAATCATTGTTCGCCTGCCAACACGAGGCCGTCCAACCCGACCTGCTTTGCCTCGCCAAAGGACTCACCGGCGGCTATCTGCCGATGGCTGCGACGCTCACGACTCAAAATATCTTCGACGCTTTCCTCGGTGAGTATCACGAGTTCAAAACATTTTTTCACGGTCACAGCTTCACTGGCAACCAACTCGGCGCGAGCGCAGCACTGGCGAGTCTGGAGATTTTGTTGAGCAAACGATCCATCACCGCGCGCGCCGCACTCGAAAAGAATTTTGCCGCAGAACTTCAAACACTCTGGTCGCTACCGCAGGTGGGCGACATACGTCGCGTCGGACTTGTCGCTGGGATCGAGTTGGTCAAAGACTGGCGCACGCGCAAGCCGTTCGATCTGCGCGAACGCGCTGGCATCCGCGTCTGCGAAGCGATGGCAAAGCGCGGTGTGCTCACGCGCCCCATCGGCAATGTCATCGTGCTGATGCCGCCGTATTGCACTACGGCGGCGCAGACAAAAAAGATTGTCGCGGCTCTGCGCGAAGCCATCGAGGAAGTGTTCTCGCGAAGGTAGGGCGGGCTGATCCCCGGAGCGCGGGCGGTCCCCGCCCGCAGCACTTCGCTTTGCTCAAACGGCTGGCACGATTCCACGATCTCCTTCCATTTCACGCGCTGCGAGCGAGGGAGCGCTGGCTTGCAGCCGGCATAGAGCGAAGTGAAGCCAATGGCGTGTACATGCCGCAGCAAACGCGACCCCGCCCTCAACTGCGCCCGCCCAAAGCCGGTCGCAGACCGGCGCTCCTCTCCCGTCTTTTAATCTCACACTCTACCCGCCCATCCATCATTCGCTATTGAATTTCCAGCCCGCGTTTCACATTGTTCGCCCATGCAATCACACGAACTCCTGCGCGAAGTCATCCAGAAGACCAGCGCGAAGCAAGTCGCCTCCGACCTGAACCTTTCGCAGTCCATGATCTACAAATGGGCCGAGTCAAAGCGCTGAAACGCCGCGAACAAGGTGCCGCCGATGCCGCCCGCACCAACGATGCCCACCATCGTCGAGTTGCGCAGGTTGGCATCGGTCTCATAAGCCGAGAAATCAATGAAGCGGAACATCACTTGCGGCACCACGCCTAAGATGACGACGTTCATGAACGATGCGCCGGTCGCGCG
>JANNAO010000205.1:0-5339 GCA_031384405.1 Verrucomicrobiota bacterium
CCCGATTCCGCCCGCTCTACGCGGGCGGAGTTCTCGCAGCGCGAGAACTCCCACCACAAATGCTGACCGTCACTTTGAATCACGCCCGTCGTGGTGGCAGCACGTTGACAGTATTTGCCAATAGATTAAACTTCGCGCATGGGTTACACGAAGACAGATCACTACGATGGAATCATTCGCCGCCACATCCGCTCCGGGCGAGCCTCCAATAAAACCGAAGTCGTTCACCAAGCGTTGTCACTGCTGGATGCCGTCACGCGCAACCGGGGACCGATAGGTTCGAGCTTTGCCAATGCCGGCGAGCTTGAATCGTTGTTGCTTGAAGCAAAACCAGCCCAGCCAATGACACCAGCACGCAAGTCCAGAATCTACGGGGATTTGAAACCGTGAAATGGCAGGCATCCCCCGAAGTGGATGAAGACCTGATCGAAGGGCGGGATTTCATCCGGGGCGATAATGATGTTGCGGCTCGCGCGTTTCTGGATGCAGCGTTTGAGACGTTTGATCTGCTCGGCAATTTTCCAGAAATGGGACCTCGCGCGACTCTCCGCTCGAAGAAACTCCGCGACCTGAGATTTTTCGTTATGCCGCCGCCGTTCAACCGTTGGATCATCTTCTATCGCGTCACCGATTACGGCGTTGGAATCGTCCGAGTCCTGCATGGGAGCATGAATTGGAGACAAGAGCCGAAGCGGTTTTTCTGAACTTGGCGACGATCAAATCGCCAGCAGTAGTTTCTTGATCTCCTTCACGCGGGCCTCGGCGGTCTTCTTCGTCAGGCGCGGGAACTTGCCGCCGAGCGTGATGTACTCCTTGTTCCGCGTGAGCATCACTTTGTCTTCCTTCACTTCCACGACAGTGATGCTCCGTTCGCTTGCAAGAATCTTCAACTCCGCCACGGCCAGCAACAATTCCACCGCTGGCGGCAGCGGGCCGAAGCGGTCGCGCATTTCTTTTCGCAACGCTTCCAACGCGACCTTGTCCGTTGCTTGCGCGAGCTTCCGGTAAATCTCAATACGGTGTTGAGATTCCGTGGCGTAGTTGTGGGGGAGAGAGGCGTGATTCGTGTTCCGTGTTGCGTCAAGTATCTCGCGACGCTCCTCCGGCTGCTTGACGGAACACGGAACACGCAACACGTCCCTACTTTCCGCCAACGCGTGCATCTCCAGAAAATCCAACGCCACGCGCACTTCCACGCGCGGTTTCACTTTCTCGCCCTTCATCGAACCGACGCTCTGCTTGAGCAACTGGCAGTAAAGCTCGAAGCCCACCGCCGTGATGTGTCCGCTCTGTTCCGAGCCGAGAAGATTTCCCGCGCCGCGAATCTCCAGATCGCGCATGGCGATCTTGAAGCCGCTGCCAAGCGATGCGTATTGCTTCATGGCACTGATGCGTTTCCGCACGTCGCTCAACATCCCCGCGCTGCGCGGCAACATCAGATACGCGTAGGCTTGATGCTTGTAGCGACCCACGCGACCGCGCAATTGATAGAGATCGCTCAACCCAAAACGATCCGCGCGATCAATGATGATCGTGTTCGCGTTCGGAATATCGAGGCCGCTCTCGATGATCGTCGTGGAGAGCAGCACGTCTGCGTCACCGTTGATGAATGTGGTCATCACCTCCTCCAGATCGTCGGCGTTCATCTGTCCGTGCCCGACCACGATGCGCGCGTTCGGCACGAGCGTCTGCAATTTCTGTTGCATCGTGTAGATCGTTGTGACGCGATTGTGCAGGAAGAAAACCTGACCGCCGCGCGCCATCTCGCGTTTGATCGCATCGCGGATGGTGCGCTCGTCGTATTCGATCACGATAGTCTCGACGGGCAAGCGATCATTCGGCGGTGTTTGAATCGTGCTCATGTCCCGCGCGCCGGTGAGCGCGAGGTACAACGTGCGCGGAATCGGCGTCGCACTCAGCGTCAACACATCCACGAGCGTACGCAGTCGCTTGAACTTTTCTTTGTGCAACACCCCGAAGCGTTGCTCCTCATCAATCACCACCAACCCCAAATCTTTGAACGCAATATCCTCCTGCACGATGCGGTGCGTGCCGATGACGATGTCCACCGTACCTTCCGCGAGCGCTTTCACCACACGATCCTGTTCGCCGCGCGTGCGATAGCGCGACATCAGTTCGACGCGGATCGGATAATCCGCCATTCGTTCGCGGAAATTAGTGTAGTGCTGCTGCGCTAGAACGGTTGTCGGCACGAGAATGGCGACTTGTTTTCCCCCCATCACGCACTTGAACGCAGCGCGGATGGCGACTTCGGTTTTGCCAAAACCCACGTCGCCGCAGATCAAGCGATCCATCGGCTTGGCGCGTTCCATGTCGGCTTTGGTTTCGATGATGGCGCGCATTTGATCCGGCGTTTCTTCATAAACGAACGCGCCCTCGAACTCGCGTTGCCAAACGACATCCGCAGGAAACGCGTGGCCCTCCTGCGATTCACGCACCGCCTGAATACGCAACATCTCCGCCGCGACATCGCGCACCGCATGTTCCGCATGTTCCTTCGCCTTGGCCCAGCGCGTGCCGCCGAGCTGGTTCAACGGCGGATTCGCCTTGCCCGCGCCGACGTATTTGCTGACGAGATGCGATTCGCTGACGGGAACGTAAAGTTTCGGCGGCTCAAGATCGGTGTCGCTCGCCGCGTATTCGATGACCAAACATTCAGTTGATGGTTGAGAGTTGATGGTTGATGGCTCTCGCCCGCGTCCGCCGCTTCCCATCGGCAGGTTTTTCAATCCGAGATAACGCCCGATGCCATTCTGGAGATGCACGACGAGATCGCCTTCCTCCAAGTCCGTGAAATCAATATCCAACGCAGAACGCGTGGCCTGCGCGTGCGCCGACTTTTGCCGACGCGGTCGTTGCACTTTGTAACGTCCGAAAATCTCTGCGTCGGTGACGACCACGAGTTTTGCTTCGTCGCAAATGAACCCACGCGCCAACGAGCCAATCTGCGGATTAAGTTCAATCCCGAAACCAAATTCCTTCCAGACTTCCTCAAACCGCTGACGCTCGCCGTCGTTGTTGCAAAATACCTGGACTGCGTAGCCCTGCCGTAACCAACGATGCAGTTGATTGAAGAACTCACGCCGCTGCGCCTCGGCGATCTGTATTTCCGGCGCGCGTTCGCCCAATGGACGGAAGGCGTCGAGCGAGGAGAACAACGGAACGCCCCTCACCCCGTCCCTCTCCCCATCCGATGGGGAGAGGGTGGCCGATAGGCCGGGTGAGGGGCTTTCGTCCTCGCTCAACTCCACACGCGTCATCCCGCGCGAATCGAGTTCGCCGACAAATTTCTCCCACGAAACAAAGAACGGATCATTCGCCGGAATCTGTTTCGCATACTCATCCGCCACCAGGGCGAGTTGCTCCGGCTCGCACAGCAGAAAAATCGTTTCATTCGGCAAATGCTCCAACAGCGTCGCAAACCCACCTTCTTTAGACTTTAGACCTGAGACTTGAGACTTGAGCAATCCCAACTCCCCCGCAGGCGGCAGTGTCACGCTCGAAATTTCCTCCCGCGAAATCTGCGTCATAGGATCAAACTCGCGCAGCGACTCCAGTTCGTTGCCGAAGAATTCCAATCGCACAGGCCACGGACTCGTCGGCGGGAATACATCCACGATGCCGCCGCGCATCGCGATCTCTCCTTTTTGCGTGACCTGCGCCTCCGGTTCGTAGCCTTGTTCCTCCAACCATTCGATGAGATCAAGCGGTGCGAATTGATCGCCGCGCGCGAGCATTCGCGTGCGACTCGCGAGATCGGCTGGCTTAAAAGTCTTTTGCAACAACGCCGTGACGCTGGTAACGATGACCTTAGACTTTAGACTTTGGCCTTTAGACTTGCCCGAAAGTGCGATGAGTGTTTCGAGCCGGTCACTGATGACATCCGCAGGGGGAAGTTTGCCTTCATGCGGAAGAATTTCCCATGAGGGATAGAAAAGCAGTCGAGGGTCGAGGGTCGAGGGTCGAGGGCTGGACTCCTCGCTGGCCACATTTGACTCTCGACTCATCCATGTCTCCAAATCCTGCTGCACGCTTTCCTGCGCCTTAAGGTTATCCGTGACGATGACAACAGGGCGTGTTGGAAAATGCCGATGAAGCAATGCCGCGAGAAAGGGTTGTGCGGAAGCGCAAATCCCGTCACAGGACAAAACGCCGCCCCGCTCCACGCGTCGCAGGAGTTCCTGCACGGCGGGAGATTTAGCGATGTCAGCGAACAGATTGTTCCGCGCTGACGCTGCTGCGTTCTGCGCCAAGCGCGGGGACAATCTCAGCCGCGCCGTGAAGCGTCAAGCATTGGTGAGGCTGAAGAAAATCACTGGGCGCATCTTGACACTGCCCCCGATTGCAACTCTGCCGGAGCGCGACTGTGTCGTCCTCGACCAACCGCAGCGGGTAGGAAAGCACTGGGGTCTCCCGAAAATCCAATGTCGCACCGTTATCACACTGCTGCGGCTGGTCTTCGACACAGCCGCGCGCCGGGGCAGTGTCAAGATGCGCCAAAAATCATCCCTTCCCAAATCAGGCCGCAATAGATACACATGTTCGTGACCTTGGATTTTGAGAGATGACCAGTAACACTCGAATGAAACCTGTGACTAAACCGATCAAAGTTTGCCTCATCGAAGACGATGACTGGATCCGTAACAACTTGGCTGCGCAGATCAACAAGCGGGAGGGATTCGTCTGTGGACGTTGTTTCAACAGCGGGGAAGACGCGTTGGCCGAAATCCAGAAGGACATTCCCGACGTCATCCTCGTGGACATCAATCTTCCCAAGATGAACGGCATCGAGTGCGTGCGTAAGCTCAAGTCGCTCATCCCGGACTCGTTGATCCTCATGCTCACGGCGTATGAGGACAGTGACAAAATTTTTAAATCCCTTCTCGCGGGCGCCAGTGGTTATCTTCTCAAACGCACACCGCAGAGTGAGATTCTCCAAGCCATCGTTGATGTGCATGGCGGCACCTCGCCCATGTCGGGGCACATCGCGCGCAAGGTGGTTCAATATTTTCACCAGCGCGGTGTAAAAGAAAACGAGATCGAGAAGCTTTCCAATCGTGAGCGCGAAGTCCTGGATCGTCTGGCCGAGGGTGTGCCTTACAAAGAGATCGCGGACAATCTTTCCCTGAGCATTGACACCGTGCGGATGCACATCAAAGGCATCTACTCGAAACTCCACGTCCATTCGCGCGGCGAAGCGGTGGCGAAGTATCTGTTGAAGTGAGGCACGCGTGACGGAGGTGGCTTCCAGGTAGGGCGCGTCACTCCGTGCGCGCCGGGCTTGGCCAGGCAGACGACGGCGCGCACGGAGCAACGCG
>JANNAO010000327.1:0-2384 GCA_031384405.1 Verrucomicrobiota bacterium
GGGTTTTATTGTCGTGGGACTGTCGTCTCGCCGGCCCAGGGCGGCGACCCATGGTTCTGGCAACGCTCAACAACACGACATCGGCCACGAGGCCCGCAGCTTGGACAGGCTACACGCCTGTCCCACTCCCCAACCGTTCTACGCGAGCAATTACTTTGATCAAATCCACGAGTTCGCCCTCGCGCTCATCAAGAAAGGCAAAGCCTTCGTCTGCGACATGACGCCGGATCAGACCGACGAGTATCGCCGCCTCGGCAAAGCATCTCCGTTCCGTGATCGTAGCGTGGAGGAAAACCTCGATCTGTTCACGCGCATGAAGAACGGCGAGTTCCCCGATGGTGCGAAAGTTCTGCGTGCGAAAATCATCGTGGATGCGCCCAACATCTGGCTGCGCGATCCGCTGCTTTACCGCATCAAGCACACCGACCATCACCAGACCGGTAGCAAATGGTGCATCTATCCGATGTATGACTTCGCGCATTGCCTGAGCGATTACATCGAAGGCATCACGCACAGCATCTGCACGCTGGAGTTCGAGGTGCATCGCCCGCTTTACGATTGGATTCTCGAAAGCCTTGAACTGCCGCGCACGTTGCCGAAGCAATACGAGTTCGCCCGCCTGAGCCTCGGTTACACCATCATGAGCAAACGCAAGCTCATGCAGCTCGTGAACGAAAACCTCGTCACAGGCTGGGACGATCCGCGCATGCCCACCATCAGCGGCATCCGTCGTCGCGGCGTGCGACCGGAAGCATTGCGCAACTTCGCCTACAACATCGGCATCACGAAATACAACGGCATCACCGACGTGAGCGTGCTGGAATTCGCCATCCGCGAAGACCTGAACAAACGCGCCCTGCGCCGTCTCGCCGTGTTGCGCCCGATCAAAGTCGTCTTGACGAACTACCCCGAAGGCAAAGTTGAGGAGCTTGAAGCCACGAACAATCCCGAGGATGAAGCCGCCGGCAAACGCAAAGTTCCGTTCAGTCGCGAACTCTACATCGAGCGCGACGACTTCGCCGAAGTGCCGCCGCCGAAATTCTTCCGCCTCAAACCCGGCGGCGAAGTGCGCTTGAAATACGCTTACATCATCAAGTGCGAGGAAGTCGTCAAAGACGCGAGCGGCAACATCACCGAACTCCGTTGCACCGCTGACCTCGACAGTAAAACCGGCGGCGCGACCTCCGCGCGCAAAGTCAAAGGCACGATCCATTGGGTGAGCGCCGCGCACGCTGTGGACGCCGAAGTCCGCCTCTACGACCGCCTCTTCACCGAAGCCGAGCCGGAGAAGGATGGTCGCGATTTCAAATCTGTCCTGAACCCCAAGAGCCTCAAAGTCATCACCGCCAAGTGCGAGCCGAGCTTGAAAGATGCGAAGCCGACTGAGCGTTATCAATTCGAGCGCATGGCCTACTTTGCGTTGGACTACGACTCTAAGCCCGAGAAGTTAGTTTTTAATCGCACTATCACGTTGAAGGACGCATGGGCGAAGGAAGCACAGAAAGGTTGACGCCATGCCGCGCCGCGAACTCAAGAGTGGAAAACAAGTAGCCGACTGGTTGTCACATCTCGGCGGGCAATTGAACTCTCCCGGCAACCTCACACTCATCGGTTCGGCTGCCCTACTTTGGCACGCTCATGATCGCGGCATCACCACGGAACTTCCGGAGTCCAGCATGGATGTTGACCCTGTAACTGACAGTGATGAAGTGGCGACTCATTGCTACGAAGCACTGATCGGAAGCGAGTTTGAACGCACTCACGGCTGGCATGTAAATCTCATGCCCGAATCTGTCTTACTGGGATTGCCTGCGGACTGGCAGACGCGCGCAGTCCGACGGCAAATCGGCAGGTTGAATCTGGTTGTGCCTGCCCCTGCCGACGTGCTTGTTCCTAAATTGAAACGCAATGAGCCGCGCGATCTCGCTCATGCGGAGTGGGCAAAAAAGGTCGGATTGCTTGCCTGAAGAATTGCGATAGAGTGACGCCATGTTCATCAACGGAATCCATCATCAAGAATACGCCAAGCTCGAATACGGCCGCATGGTCTGGCGTATTCCGGCGTTCCGCGAACGTATGCTCCGCCACTGGCGCGATCCCCGGCATCCGCACGCCGAACGCTTTGCCGAACATGAGGCGGACGTACGATATGTAATCGAGAGTCCCAAAGGTTCGGATGCGGAATTGGACGCTGAACTTCAGAAACGCGGTTCAAGCCTGCGCGCAGTCGTGAAAGAAATCCCCTCAGTGTTCGGGTCGTTTTTCTGAACGTTAATTGATTACGGGTGTGACTGAAAGTGCCGCTCAAGTTTGGGGCGTCGGGGGAAAAATGTGGAGTTCGGCGCCATTTGGCCGCGTTTTCGGCTGGGGCGACTCGTCGGCCC
>JANNAO010000357.1:0-3460 GCA_031384405.1 Verrucomicrobiota bacterium
GGTGGTGTTGCGGCAGAAGGCTGTGGAGTTGGGGATGGTGACGCTGCGGGAGGACGGCTTGCGCAGTATCTTTGATGGTGCTACAACCATTGAAGAAGTCGTGAAATATACTTAACCGGAGAATTTTTATGCCCAAGTTTACCTACGTGGCGATGGACCAAAAGGGGAAGGAACAAAAAGGCACCATCGAGGTGGCGAGCCAGAACGAGGCGATTGGCCGCGTCAAAGAGATGGGGTTGTTCCCGACCAAGATCGTCGAGGTGGACAAGGTCGGTGAGAAAGGCGCGAAGAAGGCTGCTGGCTCAGGCGCGCCCAAATCTGCGGGTGCTAAGAAAAAAGGCGGCGGCATCAACATCAAGATTCCCGGACTCGGCGGCAAGGTGAAGGGCAAGGTGTTGACCACGTTCACGCGGCAGTTGGCGACGCTGGTGGATGCCGGTTTGCCGTTGCTGCGCGGAATGCGCGTGCTGGAAAAGCAGGAGCGGAATCCCACGTTAAAATCCATCATCGGCGAACTGGCTTTGTCCATCGAGGGCGGCAGCACGTTTTCGGAAGCACTCGCGCAACATCCGAAAGTTTTCAATCGTCTCTACGTCAACATGGTCAAAGCGGGTGAGCTTGGCGGTGTGCTCGAAGTCGTGTTGAACCGTCTGTCCGAGTTCCAAGAAAAAGCCCAGAAGATCAAAGGTAAAGTCATCGCGGCGATGTTTTATCCCGTGGCGGTGATGGTGGTGGCGGTTGTCATCTTGGGTGTGTTGGTGGTGTTCGTAATCCCTAAATTCAAGGAGGTATTTGCTGGATTGGGTGAAGGGAAACCGTTGCCTGGTTTTACCCTTTTCGTCATGGGAATCAGCGATATGGTGAGACACAACATTTTGATGACCCTCATCGTTACGGTCGTCGTCGTTGTCTCGTTTCTGATGTTCATCAAGACCAAGTTCGGTCGTCATGTGTGGGATAAATTTCTCCTCAAGATGCCCGTAATTGGTTCGGTCGTCAGCAAGGTGGCCATCTCCCGATTCACCCGTACTCTGGGAACGCTTGTCAGCAGCGGCGTGCCGATTCTTCAAGCGTTGATGATTGTGCGTGAAACTTCCGGCAACGTCGTCATCGCAAATGCCGTCACTGCCGTTCACGAAAGCGTGAAAGAGGGCGAGACCATCACGGCGCCGCTCGAAGCTTCCGGTGTGTTTCCGCCGATGGTCATCTCGATGGTGGACGTCGGTGAACAAACCGGTGCTTTGCCGGAGATGATGATGAAGATCGCGGACAACTTTGATGAAGAAGTGGACAACGCGGTCGCAGCCATGACTTCATTGCTCGAACCCATCATGATCATCTTCCTGGCCGTCATCGTCGGCAGCATCGTTATCGCGATGTTTTTGCCGTTGATTGCCTTGATGGATGGCTTGGGTGGCAGCGACGGCGAGAAGGATTGAGGTCAAGATAAGGTCAAGTTTTGGTAAACCCCGGCGCACGTCACCAGAGCAGTCCGCCTACAAACCGCAGTTTTACGTACAAAACCGTTGACGCATCCCAATGCCGAGTGTAAATACAATGTAAAGACATTGCATGGGCGAATTACATACAAATAGGTCAAAAAGCTCAAAATGGAGTTTGATTGGAATAATACGCCCTTTGAACTGGGTGGTTCTTTGACTCAGCGGGAAGTGGAAGAGTCGTTTGAAGATCCGTTTGCGATCAAGCTGCTGCCGGACTCGGCGAGGTTTTCGGTTCAGGCGCGGTTTTTCAACCTCGGCATGGCGGCGGGAGGGGACGGGATTTTCAGTGTTTATCGGACGAACGGGAAACAGATCCGGGTGATTCATGCGAGGGTTTTTCAACCGGAAGAACGTTTCTTCTACCAGCGGAAGATGGATCAAACGCTGGCGCAGTAGTGGGTTTGATTCGCTGAGTAGCGGATGAACGGGTTCAAGCAGAGGACAGAAGATGCGCACGATCGCCAATTGGGAAGAAGTGCCGATCTTCGACAGCGAGAAATCCGAGGCGGATTTCTGGTCGGAGAACCGGCCTGATTTGCGGCTGATGGAATCGGCGGTGGCGGGCGGTATGGAAGTTTCCGAATCTATCACCATCACATTGCGGATTGATCCCCGGATGCTGGCGCGCATCAAACGATTGGCCCGATCCCGATACCTGAATTACCAGAGCATGATCAAACAATGGTTGAGCGAACGCATGGAGCAGGAAATCCGCGAACGCTGACCCGGAAACGAATATGAAAACAAACCAGACCAGAAATTTTAGGGCGACATCCGCCTTCACACTTGTGGAGATGCTCGTTGTGATCGCAGTGATCGCGATTCTCGCCGGACTACTCTTCCCAGCGTTCTCGGCCATCAAACGGCAGATGACCCTTAAAAAGGCCAGGACCGAGTTGGAAGCTGTGGTTTTCTTGATTGATTCTTACAAGAGCAAGAAAGGTTTTTATCCGCCGGATCATGTGCTGGCGGTTGGAGTGGACCCTGTTGTCAACTCGCTCTATTTTGAATTGAGCGGGGTGAACAATATTGAAGTTAACTCGGCCAATCCACCGATCTTCCAAACATTTGATAAGGCAGCTACAATCACCGCTGCGGCCTGTCAGACCACATTTGGTCAAGGCGGCATCTTGAATTGTTCAAAGAATGGCGAAGACGGCGGCCAGCCTGCGACGGAATTCCTCAAGCAATTGAAGCCGAATCAATACTTTCAGATCGCCACAAACGTGCGCGTCCTGACCTGCTCAGTGATTTGGCCCGTGGACAAAGGGGAGATCATCACCGGAGTACCAACGGCAAATCCTTGGCGTTACGTTTCCACTGGCCCGACGAACAACCACGATTCCTACGACCTGTGGGTGGACATCTCCATAGCCAATAAAACCTATCGCATCAGCAACTGGGACGAAAAAGCTCAGTTATTGCCATGAAATCTGCCCGCAAAAAAAATCCTACTCGTAAAGCGCAGTTGCCTGTGAACTGGCAGGATTCAGCGTGGTTTCCGACCGTGCTGGCGAAGTCCCGTTTTCCCCATCCACGTCGCCAGCCGATTCATTGGCCTGTTCAAATCATCACTGATCCCACCGTCTGTTCTGGTCGCACCATCAACTTCTAAACCACAACCATGATTATGAAAACCACCCTCAAAAATCTTCGCCACCGGCTCACCGCGTTCACGCTGATCGAGTTGCTCGTCGTTGTCGCCATCATCGCCATTCTAGCCGGGATGCTGTTGCCTGCGCTGAGTGCGGTGAAGACCAGGGTCTTGAAAGGCCGCGCCAAGACGGAGATGCAGAATATCGGCAATGCGCTCTCGACTTACGAAACAACTTATAGTCGGCTGCCCCTGTTACCGAATATCACTTCAGGGGCGAACGATGTGACATTTGGATTGTCTCATAGCGGCAGTTTTGCCCAGGACGACGGCGCGCTCGGCATCATCGTTCGGCAGTCGACCG
>JANNAO010000372.1:0-9675 GCA_031384405.1 Verrucomicrobiota bacterium
TCCAGCGAGCGCGTTCACGATGCTGAATCTTCCGGCGACTTGGTTTAATTCTGACACCACGGAATTTTATGGACAGATGAATTGTCTGAAAGCGGGCATTGCCTGCGCGGATGCCGTCACGACGGTCAGCCCGAGATACGCGCGCGAAACTACGACTCAGGAATACGGCGCGGGTTTGGATGGCTTGTTACGAAAGCGACAGAATGTTCTTACCGGAATTTTGAACGGCGTGGATTATCACGAATGGAATACGACTTTGAACCCGCATCTGGCGGCACCTTTTAGTGCCGACAATATGTCTGGCAAGGCCGTCTGCAAATCTGCCTTGCAGGAACGCCTCGCACTTTCGGTGGATGCAAACATCCCATTGTTTGGAACCGTCACGCGGTTGGCGGATCAGAAAGGAATTGATCTGTTGCTCGCTGCCTTGGCTGAAGTGATCCAGGACGGAATGCAGTTCGTGATGCTCGGTAGCGGGTCGAATCATTATGAACAAGCGATGATGAAGTTTGCACAAGCGAACAAAACGAATGTGGCAGTTCAAATCGGATATGACCATGCGTTGTCACATCAGATCGAGGCTGGATGCGATTTCTATCTGATGCCATCGAGATTTGAACCTTGCGGACTAAACCAACTTTACAGCCTTCGATACGGAACCATTCCGATTGTCCGACGCACTGGTGGATTGGATGACACTGTTGTTGATGCCGTCGATGGCGGCACAACCGCCAACGGAATCAAATTCGGCGATCCCACGGCAAGCGGACTTGTGAAGGCCATCAAGAAGGCGCAGATACTTTTCCAGGACAAAGAACTCTTCGGTAACTATCGGATCAATGGGATGGAATTGGATTTCTCATGGGAGAGAGCCGTCAAAGCAATCGAGGAAGTTTATCGCGGTTAATCTGCGGACGTTGTTTGGCGGCTGCGTTTAGAACCGATAACATACATTGTGGGCACAAAAAATCCACTTGCCCGCCATAGTCTGGTGTCCGTCCGATCGCAGGAAATCCATTAAATCCAAATGGCGAGACCGCTTGCGCGCATCTCGCCATTTGATTGAAGTCGTATCTGATTATTTGGCTTCGGTTGTCTCGGCTGTCGCCAATTCATTATCGCGATCTTCCATCGCCGCCTTGCGCGACAGACGAACACGTCCTTTTTCGTCAACACCGAGGCATTTGACCTGGATGTCATCGCCAATCTTGCAAATGTCTTCGGTCTTCTTGACGCGGAAGTTGGCAAGTTCGCTGATGTGAACCAAGCCGTCCTTACCGGGCAAGAATTCAACAAACGCGCCGAATTCTTTGATCGTGACAACTTTGCCGCGATAGATTTTCCCGATCTCAGCTTCAGCCGACATGCCGGTGATATGATCCACGGCGATCTTCATGCCTTCAGCAGACACGGAGAAGATGTTCACTGAACCATCATCTTCGATGTCAATCTCGCAGCCGGATTCTTCGACAAGCTTCTTGATGTTCTTGCCACCAGGTCCGATGAGTGCGCCGATCTTCTCAGGATTGATCTTCAGCGTGGTGATGCGAGGAGCGTACTTGCTGATGTCCTTGCGAGGCTCAGAAATTGTCTTTGCCATCTCAGCAAGAATTCCCAAACGAGCGACACGGGCTTTTTCAACCGTCTCGGCCATGATCGAATGAGGAATTCCCTTGAGCTTGAGATCGAGTTGGAAGCCGGTAATCCCCTTCTCTGTTCCAGCGATTTTGCAATCCATGTCACAATACGCATCTTCCCAGCCGATGATATCGGTGAGCAGTTGGTATTTTGAAATCTTCTTGTCGTTGCCGTATTCGGTGCAGATGCCGACGCTGATTCCGGCCACCGGGCGGATCATCGGAACACCAGCATCCAACAGTGCGAGAGTGCCGCCGCAGACGGATGCCATCGAAGTCGAACCGTTCGATTCCATGATTTCACTGACCACACGCACTGCGTAGGGATAAGTGTCCAACGGAATCATTGAGGCGATACTGCGTTCTGCAAGAGCACCGTGACCGATTTCGCGACGACCTGGGCCGCTGATGCGTCCTGTTTCGCCGACGGAGAAATTCGGGAAGTTGTAGTGAAGGATGAAACGCTTCTCGTTTCCGCCGCCAGTGTAGGAATCAAACTCTTGCACGTCATCCCCAGTTCCAAGGGTCACGAGCGACACGGCCTGCGTTTCGCCACGGGCGAAAAGTGCCGAGCCGTGCGCGCGAGGAAGAATGCTGACTTCGCTCGAAATCGGACGAACGACATCAAACGCGCGACCATCCAAGCGTTTGCCGTGGTTCAGAACCAACCCGCGAACCGCTTCTTTCTGGATGTAATAGAACGCATCGTTGATGACGAACTTGGTGACTTTTTCAGCGCCGAATTTCTCGACGAGCTTTGCGCCGACTTCATCTTGAATGGCTTTGCACGCAGCTTCGCGATTCAATTTGCCCGGAGTGAGCAACGCAGGAACGAAACGATCACCAGCAAGCTTCTTGGCTTCTTGCAGAATTTCGTCTGGGACGATGTTCAACGTGATGGCGCGCTTTTTCTTACCAGCTTTGGCGGCAAGTTCGTTCTGCGCGGCAATCAACGGCGCGCAAGCGTCTTGACCGAACTTCAGCGCCGCAGCGAAATCAGCTTCGGTGATCTCCTTGGCAGCGCCTTCATACATCACGATGTCCGTCGCATTGCCGACGTAAACGAGGTCGAGATCGCTCTCCTTCATTTCGGCATGTGTCGGGTTGGCGACAAACTTTCCATTGATGCGACCGACGCGCACTGCGCCGAGAGGTCCGTCCCACGGAATATCGCTGACCATCAATGACGCGCTCGCGCCGATGATGCTGAGGATGTCGGGATCGTTCTCGCCGTCAGCACTGAGAACAACGGTCTGCACTTGCACTTCGTTGTACCAACCTTTGGGGAATAGCGGACGGATCGGGCGATCCGTGAGGCGACATGTGAGAATTTCTTTTTCAGTCGGACGACCTTCGCGCTTGAAATAGCCTCCGGGGAATTTCCCGGCAGCGGCTGCTTTTTCGCGGTAGTCAACTGTCAGCGGAAAGAAGTCCTGGCCTTCTTTAGCTTTGGTTGCGGCCACGGCGGCCACGATGATGACGGTTTCTCCGAGTTGAACTGTTACAGCACCGTCAGCCTGTTTGGCCAACTTGCCGGTTTCGATGGTGATTTGTTTGTCGCCTACTTGGGCGGTAATTTTTGATGGCATGGTAGTTTGATTGCCGCCACCACCGAGAAACTTCAGTGAAGTCCGAAAGTTTCGGAGTTCACTGAAATCACCCGGGGTAACGGTCTTTGTCGCGCGAACTTGTTTTTTGGAAAACGGGCCGTCCGCGCTTTTGACCCGACTGGTTGAAACGAAAAGCGCGCGGCACTAGCCACGCGCTTTGGAAAATTAGCGACGCAATTTCAGCTTCTTGGTCACCGCCTGATAACGCGGTTTATCCGTGTCATGCAAGTAGTCGAGGAGACGGCGGCGTTGCCCGACCATCACCAAAAGACCGCGACGGGAGCTGTGGTCTTTCTTGTTGCCTTGCAGATGCTCGGTAAGATGGTTGATGCGCTGTGTGAGCAGCGCGATTTGAACGTCAGCAGAGCCTGTGTCTTTGTCGTGCAGCTTGAATGTCGAGATCGTCTTTTCTTTGGGTTCCATACTTGTCTTATTTCAAAATAATGATGAATGAGCCTAGATATTCACAATGTCGGTGTAAAGCGTTTTAATTTTTCAAACGGTTTGATTTTACATTGTCACCTAAAAAAACCTTGCGATCTCCCCTGCCCTGTCTGGAATTATATTTGCATCACTTCCAAAAGTTGTAACTCGACAAATAATTGCTTTCACCCAGACACGCGTTTGCCGCAAACTGGTTTCGCTTTATGAAACTATTTGATCTCTCGGGCGAAGTCGCGGTGGTCATCGGCGCAACCGGTGTACTCGGCGGCGCATTGGCGTCAGGTCTGGCTGAAGCTGGCGCAAAGATCGCCGTGCTCGGTCGCAACGCCGAACGCGGCGCGGCGCGCGTCAAAGCAATTCAGGACAAAGGCGGCAAGGCGGCGTTCTTCGCGGCGGATGCCATCTCGCGTTGCAGCTTGGGCGAAGCGCATGAAAAAATTGAAGCCACACTCGGCGCGCCGACGATTCTCATCAATGCCGCTGGCGGCAATGATCCCAAGGTGACGGTTACGGCGGATCATCCGTTTGAGGCGATCAAGCTGGAAGATTGGCAGGCGAACTTCGACATGAATCTCGCGGGCGGTGTCTTGCTCCCGTGTCAGGAATTCGGTCCTGCGATGTGCAGTCGCGGCAAAGGCAGCATCATCAACATCGCCAGCGTGTCAGCGCATCTGCCGCTCTCTCGCGTGGTGACTTACTCCGCTGCGAAAGCCGCCGTGTTGAACCTCAGTAAATTTCTCGCTCGCGAATGGGCGACCAAAGGCGTGCGCGTGAACACCATCACCCCCGGCTTTTTCCCGGCGGAACAAAATCGCAAGTTGCTCTTCAACGAGGACGGCTCTCCGTCAGCGCGCACACAGGCGATCTGGGGTCACACGCCCATGAAACGATTCGGTGCGTCCGAGGAGTTGATCGGCGCAGTGGTTTTCCTCGCATCACAAAAGGCGAGCAGCTTCGTCACCGGCACAGACATCACGGTGGACGGCGGATTCTTGAGCCAGACGATTTGATACCAAGCGCGATTTATCGGAGTTGCGTTGAATTCAAACTGAATAATTCAGGCTGACGGCTGGCTACTTCAGCCATCACCCCTCTGCGCGCATCCGCTTGAGGCAGTGCGTCAGATACGGCAGGAGTTGTTTCTTGCGCGACACGACTTCGCGCAGTTCAAAGATGCCGGGTTCAAGTTTGGGATAATCTATTTGAGAAACAAAACCCTCGTCGCCCGCAACAACGAGCAGAGAGTTTTGCGTGGTGACATCCGTGACGAGCAGCACTGAGAACTGATACTTGCCGCGATCACAATACTTCGTCAGTGCCTCGATCAATTCTTCTTTGCGCTTCCAAAACTGGTCGAATCCAATCTCCTCAATCTGCGCCACGCTGAACGTCTCGCGGCCCTCGGCGTATTCCTTGCAATCCGTGGTGATCGCCTTGGGCGCAGTCTTGAGCGTGAGCAGCGAGCCGGAGGCGAAAAGCTTTTCCGTGAACTCGCGCGCGTTCACCTCGGCGATCTTTTCCAGCCTCTTCAAAATTTCCGCATCGCGCGCAGTCGTCGTAGGCGAACTCAGATTCAACGTGTCGGAAACCAGTCCCGCCAGCAGCAGACCCGCGATGGGTTTGGGCAGTTCCACGTCATGCCGGAAGAAACAATCCGCCACGATGGTGCTCGTGGAGCCAACGGGTTCGTTGCGGAAAAGGATCGGCTGATGCGTCGTCAACGCGCCGATGCGGTGATGGTCAATAATCTCGATGATCTCGACTTCGTCCGCGCCCTGCACGGCTTGCGAGAGTTCGTTATGATCCACGAGAATGAGTTTGCGCGTGACCGTTTTGAGAAAGTCCGTCTTGGAAAGGATGCCCACGGTCTGCCCTTCCTGATCCAACACGGGGAAAATCTGGTGACCAGAACTCGTGGCCTCATCGCGCACGGCAGCCAGCGGCGCGTGTTCGCGAAAGCAGACAAACTCCTCGTTCAACACATGGCGCACCGCCACGGCAGCGCGGCAGAGCGAGGCGGTGGTGGCCGTGTCATGCGGCGACATGATGAGGCTCACGTTCTTTTTCTGAGCGGCTTCGAGCGTCTTGGCTTCAACTTTCAATCCGCCGGTGACGACCAATGCACGCACGCCTTCGCGGATGGCGAGGTTCTGGATGTCCCACCGGTCGCCAACAACGATGAGGAGTTTCTCGCGATCAAACGTATCGAGCCGTTGCGCGAAGGATTCGAGACTCATCGCACCGATCATCAGCGTGAGGTCCTCCTCGTCATCGGGTTTTTGAGCGACGAGGATTTCACCGTTCAATGTCCTTGCGAGATTCGTGAGCGAAGACAACACGCGCCGCGAATCCACGAGCCGGTTTGCGGTGGGGAAAAGAAACTTGCTGAGTTTGAAAAGCGAGAGCAGTCCGCAGCAGCGTTTACTCGCATCCAACACGGGCATGATGCGGATGCCGCGCTCATCCATCAGCCCAAGCGCATCGGCAGCCGTCGCATCCGGCGTGACGCTCATGATGCGGGATTGCATCACGTCGCGAACCTTGGGCGAGACATCCGCCACGAACTTCGGCGCAGGCACGCCAAAGGTGTTCAGGACAAAATCAATCCGGTCGTTCGTATCGCCACAACGCGCGGCCACGGCTTCAGGCATGCCGGTGCGGCGTTTGAATTCTGCGTAACCGACGGCGGAACAGATGGCGTCCGTGTCAGGATTTCGATGACCGATAACCAGGATTTCACTCATGTAAAGGACGCGCAGCTTAGGGATGCCATGCGGCAGCGGCAAGGAAAACGGCATGAACAGAAGCGTTCACTTCCCGCCGGTCATCGCCTGCAAGCCTTCGTCTGCCGCGCGCTTAACCCATTTGCTCGCATCGCCCATGGAGGTCTGCAACGTGGGGATCACGCCGGGGAAGCGGGTTCGCACCAGGGCTTCCACTGCCGCGAGCCGGATGTCTTCATCTGTGTCGCGGGTCAGCCGGGTGAGGATGTCCATCACGGCGTCGGTTTGGTTGCGTGGATCCAGTCCGGCGACGCCACCGCCAACAGCGCGTCCGGTCAAGCGTCGCAACAAGCTCGACGCGGCCAACTGCACTCCGGTGTCGCGATGTTTCATGGCTTCACGCAATTCCGCCACCATCCCTTCCACGCGCGGTGAGCGATCCCAAAATGCGTCCACCATGATGATGGCGCGCGAGGCGGCCTGACGCACGCCCATGTGTTCGTCCACCATGGCCATCACGAGATTTTCCAGCACGCTCTCATCGCCCACTTTCCCCAGGGCATCAGCGGCGTTCTGGCGGACTTCTTGATCGCGATCATTCAACAGGCTCAAGACGACGGGTAAGGCGCGTTTGTCCGCCATTTTGCCCAACGCCTCGGCCAAGACTGCGCGAACTTCCCATTCACGATCATTCACCGTCGCGAGCAACGCGGGCAGCGAATTGCGATCTGCAATCTGTCCGAGCGCGTTGATGGCGGCGACGCGGACGTTGCGGACATTGTCGCGCAACAGCGGGATGATGGCTGGCGAGGATTGCGGATCGCCCACGCGGGCGAGGCCGTTCGCGGCGGCGGAGCGCACCATGGCTTCGGCGTCTTTGAGCGCGCCGATCAAGGGTTTCAACACGGCGGCATCGCCCATCTCGCTGAGTGCATTGGCTGCGGCCACGCGACGTTCTTCACTGCCGCTGCGCAACACGGATGAGAGCGCGCTGACGGCTGCGGAGCCGAACATGGTGACGCGTTTGAAATCGCCGCTGGCGACGTAGAAAGGGATTTGCTCACCGAGCGTGCGCGGCACCCAGTTCAGGGCGCGCAAGGCTTGAGCGGCGTGATATTGAACACCGGGTGTGCCGCGCAGCAACACGCCGACGAGCGGTTCGACGACGGTTGCGTCGCCGGTTTTTCGCAATGCTTGCACGGCCAGTTCCTGCACGGCTTCGCTGTGATCGCGCAACGCGGAGACGAGCGGTTTGATGACGTCAGGGCTTGGTATGTCGCCCAGTGCGGACACGATCTCTGCGCGCACGGCGGGTTCGGTATCTTCCAAAGCCTTGACGAGCACCTCGACGGCGGCGGGTTCTTTCAAGGCGCGAATCTTCCTCACGGCGTCCAATCGTTTCTGTGGAGAAGC
Organism: Verrucomicrobiota bacterium; assembly: GCA_031384405.1. Taxonomy (GTDB): domain Bacteria; phylum Verrucomicrobiota; class Verrucomicrobiia; order Limisphaerales; family JADLHS01; genus JADLHS01. Next base: position 7,828 of record JANNAO010000372.1, read on the forward strand.
CGCCGACAGATTCATCTGCGCCAACCAGAGCTTTGTCTTTAACATGATGGAAACATCACTGAAGTAATCTGGCGATATGATGGCGAGCCGGGCGCGGTTGTCCAGTCGCTCGTTTGGCGGCGCGCGAGTGCGGTTACAAACGGCCAAGATAGGGCGCGTCAATCCCTGCGCGCCGTCTTCGTGAAACAGGATGCTCTCGTTCCAGCCGGCGGCGCGTTGAGGACAACGCGCCCTACCGCCGAACGTCCCGCAGCGCATAGCCTCACCCGACTTTAATCGCAACCGCAGCGCGCACGCGACAAGGTTTTGGCGTGACAATACCAGTGCATCCGCGATAAACAGTGAGCATTCGCGCAACGGAATTCAGCCCATGACCAATCGCCTCCTCATCAATCCTGGAACGCCCCAAGCCTGGCAGATCGAACTCAAGCCCGGCCTCAATCGCATCGGGCGCAGCGAGAGCAATGACTTCGCGATCAATCACCCGTCCGTCTCCACGCATCATTGCGAAGTGACGGTGACGGAGACGACGATCACGCTCCGAGACCTGGGTTCGACCAACGGCACATTCGTCGAGCGCGTGCCGGTGAGTGTGTTCCAACTGCACAACGGCCAGCATGTGCAGTTCGGTTCGGTGGACATGATGTTTGAGACGGACATGGCGCCGGCGTTGCCATCACCGGCAGCCAACATGCCGGGCGCAGGCGCAAAAATTGTTCTGGCGAATCCAGGGCCTTCTGCACCGCCGCCGCCGCCGCCGCCGCCGGTTGGCGGATTGCGGATCAACAAAACAGTTCACGCTGCGCCGCCGCCCGTGCCAAGCGCGCTCGCCGAGCCACCGCCGACAAGCCGCCCGGCGGGAAGACCGATGTCCAGACCGCAGCCGAAGTCGCACGAGGAATTTGCCGTTGAACGCGAGGTGACGGATCGAAAGATGTTCGTCAACGGCGTGGTGGGAGCGATCTGTGGCGGGTTGGTGGGGATGTTTGGTTGGTATCTCCTGATCTTGATGCTGCACATGGAGATTGGTTACGCAGCCATCATGGTGGGCGCGGTGACGGGAGCGGGAGCGAGATTGCTCGCGCGTCAGGGTAGCAGTCTGCAAGGCATCGTCTGCGCGGTTTGTGCGTTGTTCGCCATCATCGGCGGGCAATACTTCGCGCTCGTCTCCATCGTGGACAAACATGTGGATTACGAACTGGGCAAGGAATACAAGCGGGAGATCAAGTGGGCGAAGTCCGCCATTGAAGCCACGAACGAGACGGACATCACTTACTTCCTGTCCGTCCGCGACGAGGTGAATCAAAGCTCCATCTCACCAGAGGACATCAAAGCGTTTCAGGATAAAGAACTGCCGAATTACCGTGATCTGTTGAACGGGAAACCCACCAAGGAGGAATTCGTCATCAAGGAAAAGGCGACCATTCCGAGGCCGCGAGTGATTGATAGCATCGGGATTTTCACCATCGTGTGGAGTTTGTTCGGCATCGCGGCGGCGTGGCGGATCGGATCGGGCAACGAGGGGTAAGCCCGCGTTCGATCTCCTGATCGTGACTGTCTCAAGTAACTCTTTCAAAACTCCGTAGCAGCCGACGTGAGTCGGCTCAAACATTTTGGAATGTCAGGCCAAGTGTGATTGATCCTCACCCGGCCTATCGGCCACCTGCCCTATGAACATCGGGAACATTCAACCCAAACTCCGAAATAGAACTGGCGATGCGGCGCGATTGTAGCGGCGGGCATCCCTGCCTGCCGTAGAGGGCGCGCATCCTTGCCGCCCCGCATAGGGCGTGGATTTGAGTGCGTCTCTCGAATCACCAGTGTAGTGCGTGGCTCGTGCGATTACTT
>JANNAO010000381.1:0-2112 GCA_031384405.1 Verrucomicrobiota bacterium
GTTGTGACCTTCGTCCGGGATGTAGGCGATGATCTCGAAGCCATTCGTCAAACGAACCTTTGCGACTTTACGCATCGCGGAGTTGGGCTTCTTGGGTGTACGAGTCATGACTTGGATGCACACGCCACGACGGAAGGGCGAGTTCTGCAACGCAGGCGACTTGGACTTGTACTTGATCTTATTGCGGCCCTTACGGACCAATTGATTGATTGTCGGCATTTGCTAAAAGTTTTATCCGCTCTACTGGGTCAATAATCGCCACTGAAACGGACGCAGAGAGTAACAAAGCGAAGTTCACTCGCAACAAGTTTTTTTGGGAAAAGCACGAGCCTGAAGCTCTCAGCTTTCCGTTTCGACCATCTGCCTCTCATTAACACCCGGCTTCAGCCGGGTGGCTTGTGGCTGGAGCAAGCAAAACGGTTTCAACCGTTTTCGAGTAACAATGACAGCCCACGTCGCTACCAAACCGTTGAAACGGTTCTGCCTCTCCACGCCTTCCCACACCGGGATGAATCCCGGTGTTAATATAAATAAATGGATCGCGCCACAGGATCAAACGTCTGCCGCTACACGCTTCCTGTTTTTTCCACGCACTGCATGCAAACATTACCCTCGCCTCGATAATCTACTCGGAGCATTCTTCCGCCATCGCCGTCTGATTCATTGTGCTGACAGTTCACACCAACAAAACTTTATGAAGACATCGCATTTGAAAACAATCGCCCCTGCTCTGCTCGCTCTGGTCTCACTCGCCACTCTCGCTGCCACCGCTGAACCCGCGCTCACGATCTACAACCAAAATTTCGCCGTCGTGCGCGATTCTGTGCCGCTCGATCTCAAGTCCGGCGTCAACGAAGTCCGCTTCGCCGGGGCAACCGCGCATCTTGAACCCGACTCCGTCATCCTCCGCGATTCAGCGGGCAAGCGCGCGTTACAAATTCTGGAACAGAATTATCGCAACGATCCTGTCTCGCAGGAACTGTTGCTCTCGCTCAACGAAGGCAAGACGATTGATTTCCAGAACATGCGCATGAAGGACAACACGACCGTGCGCGAAATCATCCCCGGCAAAATCATCCGCAGCGGTTACGTGCCCGGCGGCGGCGCGGAACAACCCATCATTGAAGTTGGCGGCAAACTCCAGTTCACCCTGCCCGGCCAGCCCCTCTTTCCCAGTCTCGGCGATGACACGATACTCAAGCCCACACTCAACTGGCTGCTGCGCGCCGACAAACCCGGCAAGCTCGACGCCGAAGTCAGCTACGTCACCCAGGGGTTCTCGTGGGAATCAGACTACAACCTCGTCGCTCCGGAGAAAGGCGACACCGTTGATCTCATCGGCTGGATCACGATGAACAATCAGAGCGGTAAAACTTTCGAGAACGCCAAGATCAAATTGATGGCGGGGGATGTGAACAAGATTCAGCCGCAACGGACTCGAAACGAAATGAGGATGTATGCAACCAAAGCCATGGCAGACTTTGATGGTGGCGCCGCCGTTACCGAAAAATCCTTCGACGAATTCCATCTCTACACCTTGGCCCGCGCCACCACGTTGCGCGACCGCGAGACTAAACAAGTCGAGTTCGTCCGCGCCGAGTCAGTGAAAGCTCCCTCCATCTACGTCTATGACGGCGCGGATGCGGGCTTTCGTTTCTATGGCGGACGCAACAACGATCCAGGCTACGGCACGCAATCCAACAAGAAAGTCTGGGTCATGCGCGAGTTCGTGAACGCGGAAACCAATCGCCTCGGCGTCGCGTTGCCCAAGGGCAAGTTGCGTTTCTATCGTCGCGGTGATGATGGCCAGCTTGAATTCACCGGTGAAAACGAGATTGATCACACCCCGCGCAACGAAACCATCCGCGTCCGCACCGGCAATTCCTTCGACCTCGTCGGCGAACGCAAACCCACCGACTTCAAGACCGACCGCTCCGACAAGTGGATGACTGAAACCTTCGAGATCAAACTCCGCAATCGGAAAAAAGAAGCTGTGGAAATCCGCGTGGTTGAACATCTCTACCGTTGGAACAACTGGAACATCACCGCTAAGTCTGACGCGTTCAAAAAGACCGACGCCCAGACCATTGAGTTCCGTGTGCCGGTGAAGCC
>JANNAO010000215.1:0-3616 GCA_031384405.1 Verrucomicrobiota bacterium
GCTTTGCGACCGGAAAGATTTTCCATGATCGTGCCGAGATTTTCGCTCGGGATTTCCACGAACAACGTCTCGATGGGTTCAAGCGCATTGCCGGTGGTCGGGTCTTTCTTCCACAACACTTCGGGACGCGACACCAAAACTTCATGGCCTTCGCGGCGCATCTGCTCGACGAGAATCGCGATCTGCATTTCGCCACGACCGCTGACCGCGAAAATCTTCGGGTCACTGGTTTGCGCGATACGGAGCGCGACGTTCGTGCGGATTTCCTTCACCAAGCGATCCCAGATATGCCGCGCAGTGACGAGCTTGCCGTCTTTACCGGCGAGCGGGCCGTCGTTCACGGCGAATTCCATCTGAATCGTCGGCGGATCAATCGGGATGTACGGCAACGCCGGACGCAATTCGCTGTCGGTGATGGATTCACCGATGAACACTTCCTCGAAGCCTGTGATACCCACGATGTCGCCCGCGTGCGCCTCATTGATCTCGATCCGCTTCATGCCCTCGAAGTGATAAAGCATCGTGACCTTGCCCTTGGCAATCCTGCCCGTGCCATGACGGCAGATCGCAGGATCGCCGACTTTGACTTTGCCTTCGTAAATCTTGCCGAACGCGATACGACCGAGGTATTCGCTGTAATCCAAGTTCGCGACGAGCAACTGGAAACCCTCGCCCGCCTTCGCGCGCGGCGGCGGGATGTGTTTCACGATGGCATCGAACAACGGCTCCATCGTGCCGCTGACGTGATCAAGTTCGACCTTGGCGTAACCTTCCTTGGCTGAACAATAGATGAACGGGAAATCCAATTGTTCATCCGTGGCGTTGAGCGACATGAACAACTCGAACACTTGATCGAGAACTTTTTTAGGGTTCGCATTCTCGCGGTCAATCTTGTTGATGACCACGATAGGCTTCGCACCAGCTTCGAGTGCCTTGCGAAGCACGAAACGCGTTTGCGCCTGCGGGCCTTCGGCGGAGTCAACGACGAGCAGCACGCCGTCAATCATGTTCATGATACGCTCCACCTCGCCGCCGAAATCGGCGTGGCCGGGAGTGTCCACGATGTTGATGTGGAAATTCTTGTATTTGAACGCGGCGTTCTTGGCGCGGATGGTGATGCCCTTCTCCTTTTCCAGGTCCATCGAGTCCATCAAGCGAACCTCGGAGGATTCGTGCTGGTTGGCGCGGAAGGTGCCGGATTGTTTGAGGAGACAGTCCACGAGCGTGGTCTTGCCGTGGTCAACGTGCGCGATGATCGCGATGTTTCTTATATGCTGCATATCGTAAATAGCCGGGTCACCCATAATTTGATGGTAACAGACGCTTAGTTTTTCTTACCGGGAAACAATGTTCCGCGACTGCGGAACAGCGGTTGCGCTGCGACGGGTTAAGCCGGGCTGCGTAGGATGCGGATTTGCCGCCAAAGGTCAAGAAATGCCTGCGGCAAAAACAGGTTGGTTGAGCGCAGAGAGGAAGTAATGCAGTCCAGTTCAGACTCCGATCCAACCACGAAATCCCCTGACCGCGTAATAAGACTGCGCGCCGTTATGCCCCACGAAGAGGCGACCGTAGCGGCGTTCAGCGTAGAGCGCGCCGCCTAGTTCGCGTATCTCTGTCGGCGTCTTCAGCCAGCTCGATGTCTTCAGGTCGCACCCTCCACGCGCCTGGAGTTCGCGATATTGCTCCTCCGTCAGAAGCTCGATGCCCATCTCTGCCGCCATGTCCATCGCAGTGGTTTTGGGTTTGTGTTCCTTCCGCGAGTCCAGCCCTTCCCTGTCGTAACAAACACTCACGCGACCTTTGGGAGTTTCCGGCGAGCAATCAAAGAAGATGAATTCGCCGGACTTTTTATCCTGCATCACCACGTCCGGTTCGCCGCCGGTGCGTTCCATTTCGTGGAGCGACCACAATTTTTCCGCATTGGCTTCCAGCCGGGCTTGCACCGTGGACCAATCCAAACCTTTGTGACGATTCTGATTTTTCTCAAACCGGACTTTCAACGCGACGAGAATTTCCTCCCGTTGTTTCGCGGACAACTTCTTTTGGTTGCTCTTGATGTCGCTCATGGCTTGAACAGGCGCATCTGAATCATGTCTCCAGAAAATCTAAAACGGCATCACCGTGGCCTGAAACTTCGCTGGCCGAACGAGCGTCCACCGGAACTGCGTTGCCCACCGGGACGTGCGCCGCCGCCTGTCGCAGGGCGCGGCTGCGCAGAACTTCCATGACTATGTCCGTGTCCGCGCGGCGGCGGACGTTGTTGCCGGGGACGACGGTCGTCATCGCGACTGCTCTCGGTGTGCGCCGGGCCAGCGGCGTTGTAATCAAATCCCTCGGCGCGTTTGCGCACGATGCCGCGTCCGATGAAGCGTTCGAGCGCGCGGAGTTCGCCGTGATCTTCATTGGTGACGAAGCTGATCGCATCGCCGATGGCATTCGCGCGTCCAGTGCGTCCGATGCGATGGACGTAATCCTCGACGTGCATCGGGAAATCGTAGTTCACCACATGCGAGATGCCGTCCACATCAATGCCGCGCGCGGCGATGTCTGTGGCCACAAGCACACGCACTGCGCCGGACTTGAAATCTTTCAACGCCTTCAACCGCTGGTTCTGTGAGCGGTTGGAATGAAGCGTGGCGGTCTTGATTCCCTTGAGTTCCAAGTTGCGCGCAATGCGGTCGGCACTGTGTTTCATGCGCGAGAATACGAGCACCATGTCCATAAGCGGATCGCGCAGGAGATGTGTGAGCAACGCGGGCTTGAGATGCTTGGGCACTTCATAGACGAGTTGTGTGACGGTCTCGGCGGGATTGGCGCGACGTCCGATCTGAACAATTTTTGGCGCGCGTTGGAACTCGTGCGTGAGTTGTTCGATCTCTTTGGACAACGTCGCAGAGAACATGAGCGTCTGTCGTTTCTGCGGCATCTGACGGACGATCTGGCGGATGGATGGCAGGAAACCCATGTCGAGCATCCGGTCGGCTTCATCCAGGACGAGATATTGCAGGCCGGAGAAGTTGCCGTTGCGACGGTTCATCAGATCAATCAAACGTCCGGGGCACGCGATGATGACATCAGTATTGGAGTTGAGCGCGCGTATCTGCGGGTGTTCGCCCACGCCGCCGAAGACCGTGGCGACGGTGAGGTGAAGATGTTTGCCGTAAGCGCGGACGTTCTCCTCGATCTGCACCACGAGTTCACGCGTCGGGGCGATGATGAGGACGCGTGTGCTGTTGCGCGGACCGCTGGGCTGCGCGGCGAGCTTGGTCAGCATGGGCAACGTGAACGCTGCTGTCTTGCCGGTGCCCGTTTGGGCAATGCCGATGAGGTCGTGACCCGCGAGGATCGGCGGGATGGCGGCAGTCTGGATGGGCGTCGGCTCGGTGTAACCGGCTTCTTGAACTGCTTGGAGGATTTTTGGGTCGAGACCAAGTGCGCGAAATGGCATAAGCGGAAGATAATCTGAAAGCGGATGAGATAGCACGTTCTAAAACCAGCACGATAGGAAGTAGTGTCCGCCGGTAAACGCCTTTGACGTGGATGGGCATTGGGTTTGGTGATGGAGAGGGTGTGCGAATATTGGCGTGTTGTTTGAATGTTTGTTCGGTTTCCGCTG
>JANNAO010000217.1:0-2285 GCA_031384405.1 Verrucomicrobiota bacterium
GGGGTGGGTGTTTTTCTCTGGGTGCCCCCCCCCCCGGCCCCACCCCCCATCGTTGGGGGTGGGGGGGGCCTATGGTGGGGTGGGGGGTTCGCCGCTTACAACAATCTTCTCGGGCAAATCGCCGAAGACCCAAGTTGTCACGGCGGAGCGTTCCCACTTCGCGACGGCGCGTTGCCAATCATCGTTGCCGCGCGGGGCGATGGTTTTGGTTTCCGTGAGCTGCGGCTTGAGTAATTCGAGGTTGCGACCGGCGGCAATGGTTTTGCGGTTGTGATCCACGATCTCCACGCGCGGGCGGAGGTGCGCGGGCACGGCTTCCTCACGCCACGCATCGGGTGGCACGGTGATGCCGTAGCGCTTGAGCAAGAATCTCGCAAGGTCGGCGCGGAGTGAATCGCCGGTCGGTTGCAAGTCGCGGACGATCTCGGCGACCTTGGGTTCGATGGGTTGCAATTCGCGGCGAAGCGTGCGGGGCAGGGAACGCAACCATTCGCCGACCTGTTCCGCGCGAAGTCCAGGCACGCTCCACTCAACTGCCGCAGGAGAAAGCGCACGCGCGAGGTCCACGGGCAATTGCACGGTAACGCCGTCCCATTCTTCGCCGGGCGCATAGGCGTAGTTCAGCGCGAGCGGCTGATCCGCGATATGGACGGCATCAGGGAATGCATCGGCGTCGTAGTTCAGTTGCAAGTCGCCGAGCAGATCGGCTTCGGCAGCGCAGAGAAATTGTTGGTTCGGCGGAACGCCAGTAGCGTCAGGCATCTTGCCTGACGTACCCCGAAAGCTTTCGGGGTTGCCGCCCGGATTGGCTTCGCTTGGAACTGAAGCGTTGGGTTTTTCAAGGGCCGAAGTGTAGGCGACGGTTTTTCCGCCGGGCAGGATGCCCGGCTCTACGGCAGGCAAGATGCCTGCCGCTACGCGCTCGCCGAGCAGTCGGTTCAACTCGTGGAAGGACGAGACGTTTTCGATGTGCTTCGTGTAGAAATTGCAGAGTGCCTGATCGAGATCAATCATCCCATGATGCCGGGCGCGAGTCTGGAGGTTCTCGATTTTCTGGCGGACGCTGCGGTTGTGCGTGAGGAATGGGTATTGCGCCGGAAGTTTCTTTTCACTTGTAGGAGACGACGTGAGGAGGCTCTCACTGACTTCGGCTTTCCAATCACCGCTCTCGGCTCGTTTAGATTGAGACTCCTCACGTCGTCTCCTACCAACGCCTTCGAGGTCTTCCTCCACCAGCGCGGCGCGGATGAAGATGGCGGTAGCATCCTTGGGATTGATGTTGCCATAAGCGACCTTGCGCCGGACGATTTCGAGGCCGTGCAGTGTGATGATTTCCTCGACGAGTACGCGACCGCTGCTGACGCTCCAGTGCGGGTTCTGATGCGTGACCTTGCAGCAATGGGGCGCGAGCTGATAAATCCACTGTGGGTCAATCCCGGCGACGGTGCGGGCAAAAAGCTGCGAGGTTTCGACGATTTCACCGGCGACAATCCACGGCGGTTGATTTGACTTGGGCTTCGGCGGCGGATTCTTCTGCGTTTTGGCGTCGCGGCCTTTCACCGGTCTTTCGCCGCGTTCGTAAAGCGCCGAGCCGGGGAACATCGTGACGTCGCGGTTGCCCGCCGCTTTGTAGAGATTGCGTTCCTCCCGGTGCGCGACGTGACCGATGAGGCCGGATAAGATCGAGCGATGAATGGCGTCGTAGGCGGTGTTCTGTCTGGCTTCCCTCGCCCCATCGGATGGGGAGAGGGATTGAGGGTGAGGGGATGTCCTGGTGCGGGCGTGATTGCTTGGACGTGATTCTTGAAACGTAAGTTGCCCCTCACCCCGGCCCTCTCCCCGTCCGACGGAGAGAGGGAGATCAGCGAGGCTGTCACTCAACTGCGCGTGCAGGTCCTGCCACTCGCGCATCCGCAGGTAGGAGAGGAAGTGTTGCTTGCAAAATCTCCGCCGCTGGCTTTGGCCGCGCAGCTTTTCCCATTCGTCGTGAACGGCGTTCCAGATGTTGAGCAGCGCGAGAAAGTCGGATTGCGGATCGGCGAAGCGTTTGTGCGCGGCGGCGGCGGCTTCCTTTTGATCGAGCGGACGTTCGCGCGGGTCTTGGATGCTGAGTCCGGTGGCGATGATGAGCAGTTCGCGCGACGCGTGTTCCTGCTGCGACTGGAGCAACATGCGGCCAAGCGTCGGATCAATCGGCAGACGTGCGAGGTCGCCGCCGAGCGGCGTGAGAATATACCGGGAGGACGAAGCGCGTGGTGCTCCCCTAGTGGGACAGGCTTCCAGCC
>JANNAO010000500.1:0-1994 GCA_031384405.1 Verrucomicrobiota bacterium
CGGTTTCAGCTACGGCGATTACCTGCGCTGCGGCGCGATCGCGCGGTTCAGTCCCGTGATGCAGGCCGTGAAACAATTCGCCGACAACGGCGGCCTCGTCCTCGGCATCTGCAACGGCTTTCAAGTCCTCACCGAAGCCGGACTGCTGCCCGGCGCGCTCATCCGCAATCGCGACCTGCAATTCCATTGCGAAAACATCTTCCTCAAGACCGCCACGAACGACTCGCCGTTCACCAGCCAGATTCCAGCGGGGGAAATTCTACGTGTGCCCATCGCCCACGGCGAAGGCTGTTATTTCGCCGATGAGGAAACGCTCGCAAAGCTCAAGGCCAATAATCAAATCCTCTGGCAATACTGCGACGCGAACGGCAACCTGACCGACACCGCGAATCCCAATGGCGCGCTGCAAAACATCGCCGGCATCTGCAATGAAAAGCGCAATGTAGCCGGCCTGATGCCGCATCCCGAACGCGCCTGCGAACCGCTCCTCGGCAGCGACGACGGCAAATGGATTTTCGAAAGCATCTTCGCCGCGCTCAAAAACAAAACCGTCGCTGCGTCGGCGTAAATTTTCCCACATGAAAATCCGTGAAATCCTGCGGAAGATTGAAGACGACGGCTGGTTTCATGTGCGAACACGTGGTAGCCATCGCCAGTATCATCATGCGACCAAGCCCGGCACTGTGACGATAGCCGGGCATCCGGGACAGGATTTGCATCCAAAAACATTAAACAGTATCTTGCGTCAGGCAGGACTTAAATAACTATGCGCTACTCCATCATCATCGAACACGGATCGGATAATTTCAGTGCGTATGCGCCAGATTTTCCCGGCTGCGTAGCGGCGGCGGAAACGGAGAAAGAAACCCTTGCGTTGATGAAGGAAGCTTTGGAGATGCACATCGAAGACATGCGTGAGCGCGGCGAACCCATTCCGCAGCCGAGCGAGGTCCGCGAAGTCGAAGTGGCCGCATAAAACAACTTCTCCAGCCGATGCCACAAGTTGCACCAATCTTGCCGCACAACGACCGCGAATACCGCCAGCTTGTGAAGCAGCTCGACCGCCTCGTGGACGAAGTGGGCGAAGATGAAAACCATCCGCTTGCTTCCATGATGGAGGTTCTCGGCGTGCTCATTGAGAAATACGAGGACGAAAACGTGGCGGAACTTGCCTGACCGCTTTCTACGAAATGAAAAACGCCAACATATTTGTGGACGTTGATCTAACTTTAATTGATGCAAATTACAAATTGCTGGAAGGGGCAATTGAAGCACTGACAAAATTGAAAGACAAAGGCTGTCATCTTTTTCTTTGGTCAACAAACGGTGCTGAATACGCACAGAAAATTGCTCGGTTGCATGGTTTGACTGAAATGTTTGAAGGATTCTCCGCGAAGCCGGACATCATCATTGATGATATGCCGGGCACGGTTTTGAATCCATTTGTGTTTGATGTAAACGCAGAAGAATCTTGGCCCGCGTTGGCCGACAGAATTATTCGCAAGCACATTGATTGATTCCGTGAAAACCCGTTCAACCCAGCGAAAGAATTCCGCCTTCGCCCGCGCGAGCCAAAGCGCGGGGCGGTCGGATTACCGCGCGTGGTCGGGCGGCATCGCAGTGTTGCTGGCGGAGGCGCGCCGGCAATCCGCCCGCTCCGTCAACGCCATCCTTACCGCCACCTATTGGGAAATCGGCCGCCGCATCGTGGAGTTCCAACAGCAAGGGCAGGATCGCGCTGAATACGGCGACGTTTTGTTGAAACGCTTGTCGGCTGACCTCACCAAGCAGTTTGGGCGGGGTTTTGGTTGGAGGAATATTTTTCAGATGCGGGCATTTTATCTGACGCACCAAGACATTTTGTCAACGCTGTCGGCAAAATCTGCGGCAACGGCAATATTGCAGACACTGTCTGCAATATCTTTTCCACCGGCGCTTGACGTGCAGGCAGCGGTTTCGCCGCAACCGGGAAAATTGCAGACAGTGTCTGCAAA
>JANNAO010000506.1:0-7632 GCA_031384405.1 Verrucomicrobiota bacterium
GGCCAGCAACGAGTGATTTTTTGGTGGTTCGTTCAAAGACACTCGCGCTGGAAAGCCTATGGGCATTATGCAATTCACCCGTTGCAAATCTTTACTCACTTGCCTTTGGCACAAAGCGACACACGACCGCCGGTGTTCTGCGCGCCATGCCAGCTCCTGATTTTGCCGAGCGTGACTTAAACGCATTGGATACCGCTACACGGACTTATCTCAATGCCGCTTCCGAATTCACGGCCAAATTTCAATCCCCGGTTGGAAGGTTACGTCCGAGCAAAAGATCGCTGAAACCAGCCAAGGCTTCCGCTTCAAGCCAGTTGCCGCTGGAACTTCCCGGCCAACATTCCGACGAGGAAATTGCCACCGCCAAGGAACGCTTGCGCGCGTTGCACTGGCGCGTGGATGCCGAGGTGTTGCGCCTCTACTCTTTGCCCCCGGAGTTGGAGCGAGAACTCCTCGACGCCTTCGATGGTGTGCCGCGCGTCGGCGTCCCGTTTGAGCAGACTCGCTACATTCCCCGTGACTTCCGTGAAACGCTGACGCTGGACGACTTCCTCTGCATCACCGACGAGTGGGAGCAGACGGACGACCGCCGCTGCCAGCTTATTGAGAAAAAATTTCGCGGTGGCGGGCGGACAGATAAAGAGGAGGCTGAGTTTTCCGAATTGCAAAGGATCTATCGCCTGCGCCGCAGTTATCGCCGTTGGTTGCGGACTGGCGATGCCAACAGTCCCTTGATTGATGAGGCTGAATTGAAAGTGCTTCAAGAGGAGGACGCTCGACTTACCCAGAGCAAATGAACCTGTCGAACCCATTTGCCTATCCGCGGCAGCCGCACATCCGGCGGCACGGCCCGCAGGGTTATTCCGAACACGGCGAATACCGGAACTGGTTACGCGACGAATTCGCGTTTCGTTGTGTGTATTGTTTGCGGCGGGAGACATGGGTAACGATGCCGCGCGATTTCCAAATTGACCATGTTTTGCCGGTGAGCAAGCGCAGGGATTTGCGACTGGACTACAATAACCTCTGCTTTGCTTGCGCCGAATGTAACGGGACGAAGTCCGACAAACTTTTGCCGAGTCCTGATTCCGTCGCCTATGGTGACTGTTTAGTGGTGGACGACCGCGGCGTTATCCACGCTCGAAATGGAAATCCAAACGGGCTGAAAATTATTGAAGCACTGGATTTGAATGAGCCGAGCTACGTCAGGATGCGGCAGAAAATCTTAACAACCATTGCCGAGACCGAAACTGGCACGGGAACGATGAAATGGTGCTTGGGCTATCCTGATGATTTGCCGGACTTGTCGCAAGAGCGAGAGCCAAAGCCAAACAGACGACCAAACGGCATCCGTGAATCGCACTTCGCGCGGAAGCAGCGCGATGAGTTACCGGAGTATTATTAAGCCTTTGCGTTCGCTGCGTTCTTTCGCGGCCATTGATTTCGTGTTTTTCGTGGTTGAAACATTTTTCTGCCGTGAAGCGCAGCTTTTTTTATTTCGTAGTCGCAAGCTAAACCTCACACTCACGCCCGATTTGTTTTCAGCATGACCGCGACGCATCAGTTGGTTCTCAGTCCGCACGGACGTTTGTTGCTCGAACAGAGCCACGGCGATGCCGCGCTGTCTGGTGGCGCGGCGGACGGCGAGTTGTGCGGGGCGTTTGCCGAAAGCTCTGCGCGCGGGTTGCTCGCGTTGGCGGCGCGGCGGCGCGAGGCGGGAGCGTGGCCGGTGGAGTGGCTGTTCTGGCGCGAGTTTGCGGATGCGTATCTCGCGGCGATGGCTCACGCGCCCGAAGCCGCTGACGGTGGCGTTGTCGCGGAGATTGCGCCGCCGGCGGAATTATTCTTCAGCCTCACTCTCCGCATCCCGGCGATGCGCGGGGCGGAGTATGCGTCGCCGGAAGTGTTCGCGGCGTTGTGGCGCGAACTCGATTCCCTGGCGCGCTCGGAGGCAAAGGCGGCGGGTGGATTGAAGCCGTGGCTCGCGCGCATTCATCCCGCGCTGCATCTGCTGGGCAAGGTCACGTTTCATCTCGCGGAGAACAAACGCTCGCCGGAGACGCCCTTCGCGTTCATGGCCACTTACACGCACCGGCTTTCGGCGCAGGAGAAGCCGGTGCATCTGCCGCTCGGACGCGCGCTTCAGGAATATGCGGGCGCGAAGAATCAGGCTGCGCTGCGTTCGTTGCTTGAACCGGTGCAGCAGGCCGCCGAGCGCAGTGCGTGGACGCGTGAGTTGCTCGACAGCCGCCGCATTTTTCAGCCGCAAGCGTGGACGCCCGCGCACGCTTATGCGTTTCTCCGCGAAGTCCCGGTGCTCGAAGCCAGCGGCATCATCGCGCGTATTCCGAACTGGTGGAAGAATGGGCGTGGCACTCGTCCGCAAGTCAGTGTGCGCGTCGGCGGCGATGCGAAGTCTGCCGGAATGGGCGTGGAGAGCATGTTGAACTTCTCTGTTGAATCCACGTTGGGCGGCGAGACGCTCACGGCGGCGGAGTGGAAGGCGTTGATGAGCGCGGACGCGGGGCTTGTGCCGTTGCGCGGACAATGGGTGGAGGTGGATCGGGAAAAACTCACGAGCGTGATGGAACATTGGCAGCGCGTGCAGGCTGGCGCGGCGGGCGATGGCGTGTCGTTCCTCGAAGGGATGCGGATGATCTCCGGCGTGAAACTTGGCGGTGATGCCGCAGCGGACGAAGCGACGGCAGCTACGGCGGACTGGAGCGAAGTGGTGGCGGGCGGCTGGTTGCGCGAGACGTTGGAACAGATTCGCCAGCCCGAAGGCGCGGCGGATTTTGATCCCAACGAACATCTGCACGCGACGTTGCGTCCGTATCAAGCCACGGGCGTCAAATGGCTCTGGCTGTTGCAAAGTCTCGGTCTCGGTGCGTGTCTCGCGGATGACATGGGCTTGGGGAAAACGATTCAGGTCATTGGGCTGCTGCTGCGGTTGAAGCATGGCGAAGCGTCGTCCAAATCTCGTAGCAGCCGAGGTAACGAGGCTCATTCTGGAAAAGTGTCAGAGCCTCCTCACGTCGGCTGCTACGAAGATGGAGTTGATTCGCCCGCGCTTCTCATCGCGCCCGCCTCCTTGCTCGCGAATTGGAAAAACGAACTCGCCCGCTTCGCGCCCACACTGCGTGCTGGTTTTGCACATCCCGCTGAATCTCCCGGTGGCGAGTGGCGCGACGCGAAGACTGCCGATGCGTTTCTCGCGGGCAAGGACATCATCGTCACCACTTACGGCCAGGCGGCGCGGCTGGAATGGATGGCGGCGCGCGAGTGGCGGTTGATCGTGCTTGACGAGGCGCAGGCCATCAAAAATCCCGGCGCGCGTCAGACCCGCGCCATCAAACGCCTGCGCGCCCGCGCCCGCATCGCGTTGAGTGGCACGCCGGTCGAGAACCGCCTTGGCGATTTGTGGTCACTCTACGATTTTCTCAATCCCGGCCTGCTCGGCGCTGCGCCGGAGTTCACACGCTACGTGAAGAACCTCCAGGCCGCCGAGCCGCCGAACTTCGCACCGTTGCGCCAGTTGGTGCGGCCCTACATTTTGCGCCGCCTCAAGACCGACCGCAGCATCATCTCTGATTTGCCGGACAAGACGGAGACGACGGCGTGGTGTTCGCTGGGCAAACGACAGGCCGCGCTCTACGAGAAAAGCGTCCACGAACTCGCGGAGCGATTGGAGGAAACTGATGGCATCCAACGTCGCGGCCTGGTGCTGGCGTTCCTGATGCGCTTCAAACAAATCTGCAATCATCCGAGCCACTGGCTGGGCGACGGGGCTTACGCGGCGGACGAGAGCGGCAAGTTTCTCCGCCTCGCGGAACTCTGCGAGGAGATTGCCTCGCGTCAGGAGAAGGCGCTTGTCTTCACGCAATTCCGCGAGATGACCGGGCCGCTTGAAGCGCGCTTGCGCGAACTCTTCGGTCGCCCCGGCCTCGTGCTGGATGGCTCGACGCCGGTGAAGCAGCGGCAAAAACTTGTCGCGGAGTTTCAGCGCGAGGATGGCCCGCCGTTCTTCGTGCTGTCGCTCAAGGCCGGCGGCACGGGCTTGAATCTGACTGCCGCAAGTCATGTGTTGCACTTCGACCGTTGGTGGAATCCTGCCGTCGAAGCGCAGGCCACGGATCGCGCGTTCCGCATCGGGCAGAAGAAGAATGTGCTCGTCCACAAATTTGTCTGTCGCGGCACGATTGAAGAACGCATTGACGCGCTCATCACGGAGAAGAAGAAGCTGGCGGAGTCGGTGCTGGGCGCGGAAGGCGGGGCGGAGACGTTGCTCACCGAGATGTCGAACGACGAGTTGCTGCGGTTTGTTGCGCTGGACTTGAAGACGGCGAGCGGGGAATAATTGCCCAATGACGGTTCATATTTAACGGATCACGAATCACGAATAACCCCATGTCCTGGTATCAATTCAAACCCTACGTCCCCGTGGCCGAGCGCAAACGCAAAGCCGCTGCCGCCGCGAAGAAACTCAGTGCCAAGTCCGGTCGCGCCCTCGCGCCAGTGAACCTCGCGACCAAGAAAATCGCCACCACGTTCTGGGGCAAAGCGTGGTGCGACAACCTCGAAGCCTACAGCGATTTTGAGAACCGTCTGCCGCGCGGACGCAGCTACGTCCGCAACGGATCGGTCATTGATCTGCAAATCACGCAGGGCAAAGTCGAGGCGCTCGTGCAAGGCTCGTCGCTTTATAAGATTGCCATCGGCTTCACGCCGCTCGCGGCCAAGCGATGGGCGATATTCAAGGCGAGCAGTGCCGGCAAAGTCACGAACCTGCTCGACTTGTTGCAGGGCCGTCTCTCGAAAGAGATTCTTGCCGACCTCACCGCGCGCGACACCGGACTGTTTCCCGCGCCGAAGGAAATCAAACTCGGCTGCTCTTGCCCGGACTGGGCGGACATGTGCAAACACGTCGCCGCCGTGCTCTACGGCGTGGGCGCGCGGCTGGACGAGAAACCCGAACTCTTCTTCACTTTGCGCGGCGTGGGAATGCAGGAACTCGTGACCGCCGCCGGAGACAGCGCGGCGCGGCGCGGCGCGGCGGATGATGTTGCCACCAGCGCATTGACTGGCGCGGACCTCACGGAAATTTTCGGCGTGGAGATGGAATCCAACGCGACGGTGCCGCCGGCGGTTGCGTCGCCGCAGACTCCGGCAAGTGCCCGAAAACCGCTCTGCAAAACGGCGGCGTCCACAAGGAAATTGAAACTCAAAGCAAAGAGCGCAAAAAAGAAAGTTCGCCGCGCGAGTCCGGGAACTTGACGAAGATGCCGTTCGCTTCGCTTGACTGCCGCGCGCTTGGCCGCTGCGCAAACCGCTATCGAAGAGAAGCGCAAGGCGAAGATGAAGTAAATTGTAGCGGCGGTCTGTGACCGCCGCCGATTTCGTCGCTCACAGAGCGACGCCATAGCAAGCCGCTCCGGGAAACCGGAGCGGCTTTTTTCTTTGGCGAGTGATCCTTCCCAACGATCAGCCTGGAGTTGCGAGGAACGAGCTACCCCAGGAAACCGACAACAACGATCCCAACGCCAACGGGGTTGCATCATTCATTTGTCCGCCGGACTTCAACCCTTTCAGGGTTGATGACTTTTTTGACTCTTCACCCAGGGTAGCTCGTTCCTCGCAACCGCTGGGCTAGATGATTCAACCCTGTTGGGGTTGGTGAATGGTGACGCAACACTGGTTTTCATTCGCTCTGTCGAAATTTCTATTTGCGAAAGGCTTTAGGTTGAATTCGCATCCGTGACGATTCGTGGAATCCGTGTCTGCTATGTTGCTGGCGGTTTCACCGCATTTTTGTGCGCTTTGATTTTCCATACCGGTCTGACAACATTCGCCGCGCGTTATGAAACTCAGCCCTGAACGATCGCTCGCCGGAATCCTCGAACCCGTATTTGCCATCCGCACGGAAACCGATCTCGGCATCGGGGACACGGACGGCGTGCGGCAGATGATTGACTGGTGCGCGCGGCATGGCTTGAATATTTTCCAGACGCTCCCCATCAACGAGACGAGCGATGATAATTCTCCCTACAACGCCATCAGTTCGCTCGCCATCGAACCGGCGACCATTGCGATCTCGCCGAAAATGTTGCCGGACATCTCGGCTGCGGAAATCAAGGAGATCGCCACGCCCGCACTGCTCGCGGAGACGCGCGCGGGCGCGGTGAATTATCCGAAGGTGAAGGCGCTCAAGCGAAAGTTGCTGGACGCGGCGTTCGCAAATTTTCTGGCAGAGCATTTCAACAAGGAGACGAAACGCGCCGCGTTGTTTCGCGAGTTCATGCAGGAGAATGCGGACTGGCTTTCGGATTATGCGCTGTTCCGGGTGTTGATGGAGGAGAACGGCGGTGCGCCTACGTGGGATCGTTGGCAACCGCAGCATCAAGGCCCGCGCCGCGCACGGACTTGGTTGCTGTCGCTCCCGGAAAAACGACGCGATGCTATCAGTCGCAAACAACTTTTCTTCGCGTACGTGCAATGGATCGCGTTCACGCAATGGCAGGACGTGAAGGCTTACGGCGACGCGCAGAAGGTTTATCTGATGGGCGACATCCCGTTCGGCGTGGGGCGTTACAGCGCGGACGTGTGGGCGAATCGCGGCATCTTCGATCTGGACTGGAGCGGCGGTGCGCCACCGGAACGGACGTTCAAGAGCGATCCGTTTACCGCGAAGTGGGGACAGAACTGGGGCATCCCGAATTATCGCTGGGATGAATTGCGTCGGCAGAATTTCGATTGGTGGCGCGTGCGTGTGGGAAACATCCAGAAGGTGTTTCACCTGTTCCGCATTGACCATGTGCTGGGATTGTTCCGCATCTATTCGTTCCCGTGGACGCCGGATCGTAACGCGGAGTTTTTGCCGTTGAACGAAACGGAGGCGGCGGATCGTTGTGGCGGTCGCTTGCCGGGGTTTAAACAATTTCCAGACGACACGCACGAGCAGAAGGCGGTGAACCAGGCGCAAGGCGAGGAACTCCTGCGGATGATTCAAGACGCAGCGGGCGAAACCGTCGTGGTGGCGGAAGACCTCGGCCTGGTGCCGGATTATGTTCCGCCCACGCTGGAAAAACTCGGCATGCCCGGCTTCCGCATCCCGATGTTGTTTCGCGAACACGATTACAGTTACTCCGATCCGAAGAAGTATCCGCGACTCTCGCTGGCTCAACCTGCCACGCACGATCACACACCCATCGCGCTCTTGTGGAATGATTGCTGGGCGAACATTGACGCGGGCAGCGAGGTGGAACACAACCGCTGGGAATTGCGCCGCATCATGAACTTCGGCGGATTGCACAATGAAGAGCCGCCGCGCGAATTTAATAACCGCGTGCATGAAGCGTTCACCCGCGCAGTGATGGAGTCGAACTCGTGGATCGCTGTTTTCCAAGTGCAGGATGTGTTCGCGCAGACCTCGCGGTTCAACGTGCCCGGCTCGACCTCGAATGCCAACTGGTCGGCGCGCATGAATGAAACGGTGAAGGAACTGGACGCGGACAAAACATTGTTGGCGAAGACGAAGATGTTATCGCGTCTCGCGAAAGAAGCCGGGCGCAGGGTGTAGGTTTGTTCGTGTCTGGATGTGGCGAAGGAGGAATGTGGAGTGCGGCGACTTGTCGC
>JANNAO010000227.1:0-2016 GCA_031384405.1 Verrucomicrobiota bacterium
CCGCCCGACGCCTCGTTAGTCTCCGCCCATGAGCAACACCACTTCGCAGCTCGATCAACTCAAGCAATTCACCGTCGTCGTCGCCGACACTGGCGATTTCGCCACGCTCAAGCAGTACGCGCCGCGCGACGCCACCACGAATCCCTCGCTCATCCTCAAGGCCGCGCAGATGCCTGAATACGCGTGGCTCGTGGACAAAGCCATCGCTGACGCCCGCAAATCCGGCGCGACAGGCAAAGCACTTTTGGGTCAGGTCATTGACGCGCTGCTCATCGCGTTCGGCGTGGAGATTTTGAAGATCGTTCCCGGTCGCGTCTCCACCGAGACGGATGCGAACCTCTCGTTCGACACCGACGCACTCGTCGCCAAAGGCCGCCAGTTCATCGCGCTCTACGACAAACAAGGCATCTCGCGCGAACGCATCCTCGTCAAGATTGCCAGCACATGGGAAGGCATCCGCGCGTGTGAAGTTCTCCAGAAGGAAGGCATCAACTGCAATCTCACGTTGCTGTTCTCGCTCGCACAAGCCGTGGCCTGCGCCGAAGCCAAAGCCACACTCATCTCGCCATTCGTCGGGCGCATTCTGGACTGGTATAAAAAATCCACCGGCAAAGATTACACCGCCGCCGAGGATCCCGGCGTCGTTTCCGTGAAGGAGATTTACGCCTACTACAAAAAGTTTGGGCACGGCACCGAAGTCATGGGCGCGAGCTTCCGCAACGTCGGCGAGATTACCGAACTCGCAGGCTGCGATCTGCTCACCATCAGTCCGCAATTGCTTGGCGAACTTCAGAAAAGCACCGCGCCACTCACGCGCAAACTCAGCCCTGAAATCGCCAAGCAGAGCAAGATCGAGAAGCTCGTCATCAACGAAAAGAGTTTCCGCTGGCTAGTGAACGAAAACCAGATGGCGACCGAGAAGACTGCTGAAGGCGTGCGCCAGTTCAACGCAGACGCGATGAAGCTGGATCAGTTTATTGCGGCGAAGTTGTAGGTTGGGAAAATTCAGGAAACGCCATTGCGCTCGCGAACCGCCGCATCGCTGACCTAGCCAATGGAAAGCCTCGATTCATCGCGAATCGCTCGCTGCTTTATTCCGTTGCGTCCCATGTCGCGCGACTCATTCGCGCGCGGAAAATATAATAGAGAAGTCCGACGACAATCGCTTCACCCAGCAGCAGCCAATGAAACCATCCTTGCGCCCACGCCCAAACCGTGACGCCAGCCAGCGTCACAGTAATCAGCATCGTCAAAATCATGGCCGCGCCGCGATTTGCGGCTTTCGCGTCTTCTGGCGGCTGCGATAACGGAACATTCTTGCTCAACAACCCGGGTAAGAGTGCGAACAGCGGAATCGCAAGGATGCCTGGAAGAAGCAGCGCGAGTTGTGTGAGCTTGACCTGCAACACGAGAATGATCACGCCAAACAGCAACAAGAGCGGCAACGTGAGGAACAGCAACACTGCTTTGCGCGCACCGTGACACAGTGATCCCGGCCCGGTCATCGGTACGATGCGGAATAAATCTGCCGCCTGCCATTGCTGTGAGTATTGCAGGATGTTTTGCGCCAACATCGGGATCAGTCCGAGAAAACTCCCTGTGAATGCGAGTCCAAACCCGCCGCTTCCAGCTCTGCCGCCCGCTTTATCTTGCAGAAGAAAAATCATCGGCATGATCAAGATCGGCGTGATGCCGGGATACAATCGCAGCTTCACATCGTGGTCGCGGATCATGTAAGCCGTCGTCAGAAGGAACGACGCGCGCGACACCGGATCACGCAACCACCAGCGTAATGGCGGAAGATTGATCAGCGTGTTGATCCAGCGGCGGCGCAGTTTGTTTGGTTTCGTCGGCAAGTTTTCGCCCAGCTTTTGCAAACCTTCTTCGTAGCTTTGCGCGAGTTTCCCGAAGGCCAATGCGATCACTACGAAGGTTGCGATCAATCCCACGCCCGCAAAAATCCATGAAGCAGTTTTTCCGCTCCCGGCCAGCGCATCGTCAAAACTCGCGAACCAC
>JANNAO010000523.1:0-6401 GCA_031384405.1 Verrucomicrobiota bacterium
CCGTGAATTTCCCGGCAAGGTGCTGCGCGTGGAATACACGTTGACCACCACGGGCCGCCAACTTGCCGCCATCCTCGATCAATTGCGCGATCTCGACGAAGCGCACGCGACGCGTAAGACGGCTCGGTGAGCGTGCGTCTCTACCACGACGGCCAGCCAGTCGCGAAGCCGAAGGACACAGCCGACTGATTTCTGGATGAGTTGCACTTCGGGGGTGTTTTGATATTCATTGCCAGTGAACCTGGGTTACTCGAAACGCTGGTGCTGGCTGTTCGCGCTACTGGCGTGTTGGGGCAACATCTCGTGGAGTGCTTCGCCCGAGCTTCTCTCGCAAGACCTCACGGTGCAGGTTTGGACGCAGCAACAAGGCTTGCCCGATAACTCAGTCACGGCAGTGCTGCAAACTCGCGATGGTTATTTGTGGATCGGCACGCCGCAAGGTTTGGCGCGTTTCGACGGCGCGCGCTTCGTGCCTGTTTCTCCCTCACTACTCCACTCAAACGATTCCCTACACATCACCGCGCTCTGCGAGGATTCGACCGGGCGATTGTGGGTCGGGACGTTAAGCGAGGGGTTGTTCGCTTATGCCAGCGGGAGCTTGAAGCGTTTTCTTGCGGAGACAAACTCACTGAATGATTCGATCAACAGCATCGCTGAAGATGCCGCTGGAAATCTTTGGCTCGGCACGCCCACGGGATTAAGTCTGCTTGAAGGCGACCGGGTGAAAACTTTTTCCACACGGGACGGATTGCCCGGCGATTTTGTTTCCAATGTCCACGTCGCACGGTCCGGCACGGTCTGGATCACAACGCGCGGCGGGATGTGCCAGTTCAAGGAAGGAAAGATTTTTCCCGTCCCATTCCAGACGGACAGTCCGGGGCGGAATCCCGAATCGCTCGGCGTGTATGAAGATCGCACGGGCAATCTCTGGGCTTTTGGCGACACGTATCTTGTGAATCTCACCGAGGGCAAACAACTCAACCACTTTGGCGGCGGCGAAAATTTATCGTCGCTCCGCATCTGGAGTTTGTGCGAGGGGCGGCAGGGCGAGTTGTGGATCGGAACGAGCGGCAAAGGTTTGTACTGCTTCACGGATGACAAGTTTCTGCCGATCACCTTGCGCAATGGCGGACTCGCCAGCGATGTGCGCGCGTTGTGCGAGGATCGCGAGGGCAATCTCTGGCTCGGCACTCAAGGCGGCGGGCTGGTGCGTTTGCAACAGCGCAATGTGCGTGTGCTGGACTCCGGCGATGGCCTGCCAAATCGTCCGACGGTCTGCCTCGCGCTTGATCCGCAAGGCCGCGCGTGGGTCGGTTTTGAGCGGAGCGGATTGTATGTGGATGCAGCGGGAAAGTTTGATCGCGTTGCTGGCGAATCCGCGACCGAGTTGCAAAATCTAGTTTCATCCATCGCCATCGCGCCGGACGCGAGCGTGTGGGTGGGCACGCCCGGTTCGGGCGTTTATCGCATCGCGAATCAACGCGTGATCCACTACGGCACGGCGGCGGGATTGTCGGATGACATGGTTCTTTCGGTGGCCGTGGATGGTGCGAGCAACGTGTGGGCGGGAACATTTTCTGGCGGACTGAATCGTTTCAAAGGCGACACGATCACGCGGTTCGGAACGGACGCCGGATTGCCGGAGCAACCCATCACCGCGATTTTGCCATCGCAACACGACGTGCTTTGGCTTGGTTACGGCGACGGTCGAGTGGTGCGGGGCGAGCCGGGCATTTTCAAAACAATTCTCGATCCCTCCGTGCTTGGCGGAAAGGCCGTCCGTGCGATACATGAAGATTCCGCCGGACGAATCTGGATCGGGACGGCGGGTGGAAATCTGGCGTGCGTGGTGACGGGTCGGTATCTGAATTGGAATCTGAACCTCAGCACGGCGGACGATTCCATTTTGGGAATCCTCACCGATGACGAAGGGGATTTGTGGTTGGGCACGAGCAGAGGAATTTACCACGCGACAGCATCCGACATCAAAGCCGCGTTGTCCGGCACAACTCCGATCCGCTGCCAGTCGGTCTATGATGCGAACTCGCCCGCAAACAACTCCGCCACCACCTACGGCTGGCCGGGCGCGGTAAAATCTCCCGATGGCAAACTCTGGTTCGGTCTGGCGGGCGGTGTGGTGACACTCGACCCTCAGCGATTGTCGGTGGATTCATCTCCGTTGCCTCTGTTGATCGAAGAAGTCGTGGTCAATGGAATCTCGCTGCCGCAACCCATGACCAGCGAACAAGGTCCGACTGTAGGGCACGACGTCAGGAGTGCTCCTGGGGACGACTCGTCACCTCGTCGCCTACAAACCAAGACGACGCTTACCCGTGGCGCGGAAAAATTCGTCCGCTTGCCTTCGAATCTGCGCTCGCTGGAGTTTCAATTCACCGCGTTGAACTTTTCCGCGCCGGAGAAAATCCGCTTCCGTCATCGGCTCGATGGGTTTGATCCAGACTGGGTGGATGGCGGCATCGAACGCAGCGTGCGGTACGGTCGCCTGCCCTATGGTCGCTACACATTTCGTGTGCAAGCTGGGAGCGGTGAAAGCTGGCACGAGAGCGGTGCTGCATTTGGATTTGTGGTGCCGACTCCAATCTGGCGCTCGCAATGGGCACTGGCCTTTTACGTCATGCTGGCGGTTGTCATCGTGGCGAGCATCGCGCGGCTGGTTTCAAATCGCCGCCTGCGCCGGCGGCTCGCGGTGTTGGCGCAACAGCAATCCCTCGAACGCGAACGCATGAGAATCGCGCAGGACATGCACGACGAGATCGGCTCGAAGCTGACCAAGATTTCCTACATGAGCGAGCGGGCGAAAGGCGAGTTGCAAGGTCAGGAAGCCGTGGCGCGCAAGCTGGATTCCATCGCACTGACCTCGCGCGATCTGTTGCAGTCGCTGGATGAAATCGTGTGGGCCGTGAATCCGCACAACGACACGCTGGAACATCTGGCGGCGTACCTCGGTCATTACGCGACGGAGTATTTGCAGAACACCGCCGTGGAATGTGAGTTGCACATTCCGCAAGGGCTGCCGCATCATCCGCTGTCCGCCGAGACGCGCCACAATCTGTTTCTCGCGTTCGAGGAGGCGTTGAACAACGCGCTCAAGCATGGACGCGCCACCCGCATCCGGGTGGATATGCGGATCGTCCCCGGACAATTCGAGATCAGGATCGAGGACAACGGCTGCGGCTTCGATGCGGAGAAAGCGGTTTCCGCAAAGCCTGAACCCGGCGCGCAGACCGGCAGGCGCGTGGGCAACGGTTTGCGGAATCTGCATCAACGCCTCACCGATGTGGGCGGCAAATGCAGCATCAGCAGCCAGCCCGGAAAGGGAACAACCGTGAGCCTGACTGTTCCATTCAAACCGCGCGGACACTGACTCAACTCAACGACACATGAAAAAGATTATCAAAGTTTCCATCGTGGATGACGAAGTGGACCTGCGCGAAAACATCGCAGGTTATATTGATGCGGCGAATGGGTTTCGCTGTGTGGGCGTTCACAGCAGCGCGGAGGACGCGCTCAAAAATCTTGCCAGGGAAAAACCCGACGTCGTGCTGATGGACATCAACCTCGGCGGCATGAGCGGCATCGAATGCGTGCGACAACTGAAACCACAAATCCCCGAGGCACAGGTGGTGATGCTCACGGTGTTCGAGGACACGGAAAAGATTTTCAGCGCGCTGGCGGCTGGCGCGAGCGGTTATCTGCTCAAGCGGATGCCACCGGCGAAATTGCTCGAAGCCATCCTCGATGTTCACGAGGGCGGTTCGCCGATGTCCGCCCCCATCGCGCGCAAGGTGGTGCTGTCATTGCGTCCGGCGCAAGTCGCACCGGGCGATGAGACAACGGCGCTATCCCCGCGCGAACGCGAGGTGCTCGAAGGCTTGGCCGAGGGTCAGGCCTACAAGCAGATCGCGGACAAACTCGGCGTGAGCATCCACACGGTGCGGAATTACATCCGTCGGATTTACGAAAAACTCCACGTCTGCTCGCGCACCGAGGCGGTGGCGAAGTATTTGAGGAAGTAGGAACGACGCATGGGCGAAAAAAATCCAAGCACCAAGCTCCAACATCCAGAGAAATTCCAACAACCAAATCCGCGAGGCTGGCGCGGTTTGGATGTTGGAGCTTGGTGCTTCTCTGGATGTTGGAGCTTGGTGCTTGGTGCTTTCCTAACTTTGCTGCCGACTCCTCGTTTGCCTGCGGCTGAAATCTCCCCACCGTGGCAGCCCGCATCCGGGCCGTTGATGACTCGCTGGGCGGCAGACGTAAATCCCACGAACGTGCATCCCGAATATCCGCGCCCGCAACTGGTGCGCGCGGACTGGCTGAATCTGAACGGCCTGTGGAATTACGCCATCACTCCGACCGGGGTCAGCACGGTGACAAATTTCGACGGCCAAATCCTCGTGCCGTTCCCTGTCGAATCTGCCTTGTCAGGCGTGATGCGGCGGCTCGATGAGACCAGCACGCTCTGGTATCAACGCCGGTTCCAAGTGCCCGCAGCGTGGGCGGGCAAACGTGTGCGCCTGCATTTCGGCGCGGTGGACTGGCGAACGCGCGTCTTCATCAATGGTCAGGAAGTCGGCCAGCATCGCGGCGGTTATGATGCGTTTAGTTTCGACATCACCAGCAGTTTGAAGTGGTTGAGAGGCGAAGAGATTCGCGTGGCGGTGTTTGATCCCACCGAAGGCGACCAACCGCGCGGCAAACAATCCCGCAAACCGGAAGGGATTTTTTACACACCCGCATCCGGCATCTGGCAGACCGTCTGGCTTGAACCTGTGGAGAAAATTTGCATTGATGGTTTGAAACTGACGCCGGATGTGGACGCCCATGCGTTGAGCGTGCGCGTGGCGGCGGCAAGCAGTTCTGAATCTATTCGTGTGGAAGTGCAGGCGCTCGCAGACGGCAAGGAAGTGGGACGCATCGTCGGCCCTGCCAACAAGGAACTGATTGTGCCGATCACCTCGATGCGTTTGTGGTCGCCAGCCGATCCTTTCCTCTACGACCTGCGGATCACGTTGAAAGAAGGCGACCGCGTCCTGGATTCGGTCACGAGTTATTTCGGGATGCGCAAGATCGCATTGCGAAAGGATGACGCGGGAATCATTCGCCTCGCACTCAATGACCAGTTCACGTTTCAGATGGGAACGCTAGACCAAGGCTATTGGCCGGATGGAATTTACACGGCGCCGACGGACGAGGCATTGCGATACGACATCGAGTTCGCCAAGCGCGCCGGATTCAATCTCGCGCGCAAGCATGTGAAGGTTGAACCGGATCGCTGGTATTACTGGTGCGACAAGCTTGGTATGCTCGTCTGGCAAGACATGCCGAGCGGCAACAACACCACACCGGACAGCCGCACGCAGTTTGAAGTCGAGTTGAAGCGGATGGTTGAGGGGCGGTTCAATCATCCCTCGATTATCGTCTGGGTTCTCTTCAACGAAGGCTGGGGGCAGGGTGACACGGAGCGGTTGACGCCGTGGCTCAAATCTCTTGATCCGTCCCGATTGGTGAACAACGCCAGCGGCTGGACTGACAAGCGTGTAGGCGATTTGATTGATGTGCACAGTTATCCGGGACCTGAATGTCCGCCGCCGGAAACAGACCGCGCGTCGGTGTTGGGAGAATTTGGCGGGCTCGGACTGGGTTTGCCGGGGCATACATGGTCGAAACAATTCTGGGGCTATCAACCGATGCCTGATGCGAGCGTTCTCGCTGAACGCTATACCAAGCTTCTGGATCGAGTTCACACCTTGAACGATTCGTTCGGATTAAGCGCCGCGATCTACACCCAAATCACGGATGTTGAGACAGAATGTAACGGTCTGCTCACTTATGATCGCGCCGTGACCAAGCTCGATATGGCAACCCTGCAATCTGCGAACCGTGGCGACAATTTCAAAAGGCCGCTGCGCGTCGTTGCGCCCAGCGCACTGCACGGACGAGCGATCTGGAAATACACGACGACCGATCCTGGGGATCAATGGTTGCAGTCTCATTTCAACGATGCGGATTGGAAGCAAGGTTTCGGCGGATTTGGCACAACGCCAACTCCCAGCGCGTTGGTGGGGACGCGTTGGAACACCTCCGACATCTGGCTGCGGCGTGAGTTCACGTTGGGGGTGGAAGACTTGCGCGACGCCCGACTGCAGTTGCATCACGACGAGGATGCGGAGGTTTATCTGAACGGAGTGCTGGCGGCGCAGGTGAATAGTTTTAGCGAAACCTATTTTGTGACGAATATGAGTCCTGCCGCCATCGCCACGCTCAAACCCGGAGTGAACCGGATGGCGGTGCATTGTCACCAGACCAGTGGCGGACAGTTCATTGACGCTGGCATCGTGGTGTTGCGGGCGACGAATACAAACGCCCCGGCGAAGTGA
>JANNAO010000539.1:0-7256 GCA_031384405.1 Verrucomicrobiota bacterium
GGTCTCTCGCTGGCGTTCGAGCCGAAGGAGGGCGATGTGATGGCCCGCCCGCCGCGCAATCCAAAGCAACCTTTGCTGACCTTCCCGCTGCTCATGCGCACCGGACTCGTCTCGTTCATCATGGTGACAGGTGGGCTCAGCGTATTTCTTTGGGAACTCCGCATCGAGCAAGCGGGCATCATGGTGGCGCGCACCGCCGTCGTGAACGTCGTCGTTCTCGTTCAGATCGTTTATCTATTTAATTGTCGCTCCTTTCACCACTCCGTTTTCGCAATCGGACTGTTAACGAACCGTTGGACCATCATCGGCTCGTTGGCGATGTTGGGCGCGCAACTTCTCCTCACCTACGCACCCGTGATGAACAATCTCTTCCACACTGCTCCGCTCGCCGCAGAGTCCTGGCTGCGCATCGTTGGGGTTGCGGCAATCGCCTTTGGCGCGGTGGAATTTGAAAAGTGGATTCGCTTTGGCCGCCGTCGTGACAACCAAGCGATTCCAGAATAGATTTTACCGTATGAACACCGTCGCCTTCTACGACACCAAGCCTTACGACCGCGAATACTTCGAGCGTGCCGCTGATGCCAAACGGTTACGCTGCCAGTTCCACGAATTTCGCCTCACTGCAGAAACCGCCGCGAGCGTTAACGGCGCGCAGGCCATCTGCGTATTCGTCAACGACCGGCTCGACGACGCATGTTTGAAGCAACTTTACGCCGCTGGCGTCCGGCTCGTGGCGTTGCGCTGCGCGGGATTCAACAACGTTGACCTAGGCGCCGCGAAGTCCCTTGGCCTCGCCGTTGTCCGCGTGCCTGCTTATTCGCCGCACGCCGTGGCCGAGCACGCCATTGCGCTGTTGCTCGCGCTCAACCGTAAAATCCACCGCGCCTACAATCGCGTGCGCGAGCATAATTTTTCCTTGAGCGGCCTGGTCGGTTTCGATCTCCACGGCAAGACCGTCGGGGTGGTCGGCACAGGTAAGATTGGCAAGATCGCGGCGCAGATATTTCGCGGCTTCGGCACGGACGTGCTGGCCTACGATCCGTTTCCCGCGACCGAATGGGCCGCACCGCTCGGCGTGCGCTACACCGATTTTGAAACACTGCTCGGCGCGAGCGATATTGTTTCGCTGCACCTACCGCTGACGCCGCAGACCCGCCATCTGCTCAACGCGGAAACCTTCGCGCGCATGAAGCCCGGTGCGTTCCTCGTCAACACGAGTCGCGGCAAACTGGTGGACACCACCGCACTCATCGAGGCACTTAAGAGTGGGCGGATCGGCGGAGTCGCGCTTGATGTTTATGAAGAAGAGGAAGGGATTTTTTTCGAGGATCATTCCGGCGAGATATTGCAGGACGACGAATTATCGCGCCTGCTGACTTTTCCCAACGTGCTCATCACCGCCCATCAGGCGTTCCTCACGCACGAAGCGTTGAGCGAAATCGCGCGCGTCACTGCGGAAAACCTGTTGCGCTCAGGCACGGGAGACTTTCTTCCCGGCACCCGGCTGGCCTGAGAAATCGGCGGGCAATCGCGCCACTCAAACTGGAGGTTGGAGACTTGTGGTATGGGGTCAACACCCCATAGCGAATACGTCGTTGCGCCGCGTATTCTCGCAGCGTGAAACATAAAAAATTCTCCCACGACCAAACCCCCGCTGATGTATCCCGGATTGCGGCTGCTGAGGAATCAAATCAAAACGAAATCAACTTTGCGCCGTCCGCCGACGAAGTGGCGCGAAGAGCCTACTTCAGTTATGTGAACGACGGTTCGCTGCAAGGGCAGCATGTGCAGCATTGGTTGGCGGCGGAGGCGGAATTGATCGCGGAACGCAACCTCACGCGCGTTCATGGGTTTCCCAATCACTCGAAAAGTAGTTTGTGAAAGCCGATTCGCAGGCTGCGAAATAGCAATTTCTGTTGAACACATTATGAAAACCCCACCCGTTTTCCCGGCTATATTTTGCAAGCCCGATGCGAATCCCAAAGCAGCCACTCCAACCCTGAAATCTCAAAAGCAGGATAAGAATTTTTACGAATCTGATGATGCAAACAAGGATCAGGGTTCGCGCGAGATGAAGCCGTTCCAACGCTCTCAAGCGCTTTTCCGCATTTGCGCTTTGATGTGATTCCAAACTATGAATACAAACCCGATCGCGCCATGAGCACCCACGGGCAATTGATTGCATCGTTGAATCGCTCGGAGACGTTCCAGAACTACGAGCGCGCCTTCACGGGGGCGACTGGGATGCCGCTGACGCTGCGTCCGGTCGTGACCTGGCAATTACCTTTTCACGGTCAGCGCAAGGAAAACGCTTTCTGTGGCTTGATGGCTGAGAAGGGCCGCACC
Source organism: Verrucomicrobiota bacterium (assembly GCA_031384405.1). GTDB lineage: Bacteria > Verrucomicrobiota > Verrucomicrobiia > Limisphaerales > JADLHS01 > JADLHS01. The sequence goes on from JANNAO010000539.1 coordinate 2,347, forward strand.
TGCGCCGCGTGTCTCCAGTTGCAAGAAAAACTCACCCAGGATGCCATGAACAAACCGGCCTGCAGAACGTGCGCCTACGGCCTGTGCGAATCCGCCGTGCCGGTGAAACTCGGCCCGCAGACGATTGGTTTTCTGCAAACTGGCCAGGTGCTGCGTCAGCCACCGAGCGAAGCATCCTTTCAACGCGCTGTGAAACAAGCTGCAAGCTGCGGTGTGGATATAACCAACGAACAAACAAAACAGGCTTACTTCAAGACGCCGGTCATCTCGCAAAAGAAAATTGAAGCGACGGTGGGTTTGCTCGCCATCTTCGCCGACCATCTCGCAATGAAAAGCAACCAGCTCGTGGTGCAGGCAGCGAATGCAGAGTCGGCGATTATTACCAAAGCGAAGCAGTTCATCGGCGAGCACTACGCCGAGAGCCTTTCGTTGGGTCAGGTTTCGAGCATCGTGAATTCGAGTCGCTTCTATTTCTGCAAACAATTTCGTAAATCCACAGGTCAAAGCTTCACTGAGTTCGTCTCGCGCACGCGGGTTGAAAAAGCGAAGAATCTCCTGCTCAATCCGAATCTGCGCATCAGCGAGATCGCCTTCGCCGCAGGATTTCAGTCGCTGGGAAACTTTGCGAGGATGTTCAAAAGAATCGTTGGACAATCACCCTCAGACTATCGGGACACGCTGCCTGCGACGATTTGATGCTGGTCACTGATTGGCCATCTGTATTCGTGCGACAGGATGTGCCGGAGTTGAATTCACTATAACTTTGGATGGGGTGAAGACCCCATAGGCCCGCACTTTTTTCCTGCTTACTTTGTTGGGCCATGACTAAGAACCAAAACCTTCTGGCGTGCGAATCAGTCCACGCCACACTTTCATCCCAAGCAAATCCACACCATCTCGTCCTTGTGGTGAAGAGCGACAGTTTCAACATCCCCACTGCAACGCGCGGCTTCTTCCGTGCTCTTGTTTCCTGGAAAATGTTTTCAGCCGGTTTGCTGGTGATGGCGGTAATCCTCCATTCAGCCGCAGCCGCCACACTGCCGAGTGGTTTCACCGAATCTGTTGTCGCCACCGGACTCTCCAGTCCCACGGCGATGGAGTTTGCGCCTGATGGTCGCTTGTTTGTTTGTCAGCAAGGCGGTCAGTTGCGGGTCATCAAGAATGGTGTTTTGCTCGCTGCGCCCTTTCTCACGGTGACGGTGAACGACGGCGGTGAACGGGGCTTGCTGGGCATTGCGTTTGATCCGAACTTCGCGGTGAATCAGTTTGTTTATATCTTCTACACGGCCACGACACCGGTGATTCACAATCGCGTCAGCCGTTTCACAGCCAATGGCGACACAATGGTCGCAGGCAGCGAAGTCGTAATTATGGATTTGGACAATCTTGGTGGTGCCCAAAACCATAACGGCGGCGCGATCCATTTCGGGAGTGATGGCAAGCTGTATATCGCTACGGGTGAAAACGCCAGCCCGAGCTATTCACAGACTCTCACCACTCGGCTCGGCAAAATGCTGCGAGTGAACGCTGACGGCTCGATCCCGACGGACAATCCGTTTTACAACACCGCCTCTGGCGCGAACCGCGCGATCTGGGCAATGGGATTTCGCAATCCGTTCACCTTCGCGGTGCAACCCGGCACGGGGCGCATCTTTATCAACGACGTGGGACAGAATACCTGGGAGGAAATCAACGAAGCCGTTGCTGGCGCGAATTACGGCTGGCCCGATTGCGAAGGCTTTTGCAGTCCGGCCAACAGCAGCTATCGCGATCCCATTTTTCGCTATCCCCACGGTTCGGCCAGCACCTCTGGCAACTGCATCGCTGGCGGTGCTTTCTACAATCCGGCTACCGCCCAGTTCCCAGCAGCGTATTCGGGAGTGTACTTTTTTGCAGACTACGAAAGCGGTTGGATTCGGAAATTAGACCCAGCCAACGGCAATCAAGTGACTTCATTCGCCACGGGCATCAATACGCCTGTGGACGTGAAAGTCAGTGCTGACGGTCGCCTATATTATTTGGCGATGGGCAGCGGCGCAGTATATGCCATCAGCTTTACCGGCAGTCAGTCGCCCCAAATCACGCAGCAGCCGGTTGATCAGACAGTGCTGACAGGGCAGCCGGCGACATTCACGGTGTCGGCCTCCGGCACTTCACCGTTGAACTATCGGTGGCAACGCGGGAACACCAACATCCCCAACGCCACAACAAATTCTTACACGCTGACGTCCGTCACCGCTGCGGATAATGGCGTCGCTTTCCGCTGTGTAGTCACCAATGTTTATGGTGCGATCACCGGCAGTCCGGCCTACGTTTACATCTCCAACAATAATCCGCCGCTCGGCACGATTGCATCTCCCACCAACGGCACTTTGTTCAGCGCGGGCAATACCATCTTATTTTCAGGCACGGCCACGGATACCGAGGATGGCAACTTGTCCGCCGCTGCGTTTAGTTGGACGATTGTTTTTCACCATGACATCCACACGCATCCTTTCGCAGGACCGTTCAACGGCGTGATCAGCGGTTCTTTTGTCATTCCGACCCAAGGTGAAACGGCTGCCAATGTCTGGTACCGCATCAATCTAACCGTCACCGACTCGGCGGGACTGACGCACACCAGTTTTCGAGACGTGACGCCGCGCACCGTGAACTTGTCTCTGGCTACCAGCCCACCGGGTTTGCAGGCAACACTGGATGGCCAGCCCATAACGACGCCGGTTTCAACAACCAGCGTGGTCGGAATGCAGCGCACGTTAGGAATTGTTTCACCGCAGACGTTCGGCGGCACGACATATCAATTTGTTTCCTGGTCGGACGGTGGTGCTGCGTCACATGTCATCAACTCACCGGCATCAGCCACGACTTACACCGCCACCTATCAACCGGTCGCACAAGGAATGGTGCATTATGATTTCACTTACGCGAATCGAGCCAGCCTGCTGGCGGGCGGCTGGGATTTTCTAGCGCAAGCGGCGTCCGGCGCGACACGAGACACGGAACAAACCACCGGCATGATAGTGAGCTTTGATCAATCCGCACATCCGGGCGTGCTGCGGATTCCCGCTGACATAGGTGACTTGTGGGGGGCGGCGAATAATTCGCGTAACAGCCTGTTCCGAAATCTGCCGGTTAACTGGACGAGTATTCGGCTGAAACTTTCATTTGCACCGACGCAAAATTACCAGCAAGCGGGATTGGTGGCGTATCAGGATGACAACAACTACGTGCAAATAACGCGGATATTTAACAGCGGAAACAAAGTCAGCTTCGTCCGGGAAAGCAGCGGCTCGGCTGCCGTTCTTCAGTCCACCGACGTTATGCCTGCTACGACTCTGTGTTTGCGTCTGGATAGGGACGCGGCGACGGAAAATATCATTGGCAATTACTCGCTCGACGGCGTCAACTGGATTGCGCTGGGGAGTGGCGTCACGCAACCTCTAAACAACCCACATCTGGCAATTTTTGTGGGGGCTTCATCCGGTGGTTTTCCCGCCGCAGATTTAGAATGGGTTGATGTTGTAACTCCGCAATCACCTCCGACCGTCATTATTGCACCCGGCATCGCCAATAATAAATTTGGTTTTGGTTTTCTCACCCAGATCAACGCAAGCTATTTGGTCGAATATAAAAACGTCTTGAGCGATCCGGGTTGGCAAACGCTGACAAATGTTCTCGGCACAGGTTCAGTTGTGACCTTCGTGGATACATCCAACCTGAACACCAGTCGGTTTTACAGGGTGCGCGTCCCTTGAACGTCTTCAGAGTATTTCCTGACACGCCGGATTCTCAGATTTCCCATTTGTAGAACGCATATAAGGTGAATACCCCATATTGTCCGAAAGTCTTTTCCTGCTTACCCTCTGGCATGACGACAGGACAATTATTTCCCCGCAGACAGGCACGAAAGCAGGCAGCTTGAAAACTCAACCAAGCTGGAACATTAACAGTGCGGTGCTCATGGCGATGTCGCTGTACCTCTCGACGTTCGCCCGTGGGCAGTCGCCTGCCGTCGGCTTCACGAATTCGCCCTCGGGAGAAATGGTTATCCTCCCGAAATCCGTTCCCGATCCGCTCGAACCGTTCAATCGCGTCATGTGGGGCTTTAACAAGGCGGTCATGACTGGCGTCGTCAAACCGACGAGCCGGGTTTATCGGTTCGTTGTCAGAAAACCGATCCGTACCGGCATCAGCAATATTGGCAAGAACCTCACTTACCCCGGACGCTTGATAAACAATCTCCTCCAAGGAAAATGGACTGGGGCGCGCGATGAGTCTTATCGGTTCGTCTGCAACACCACTGTCGGAGTGGTTGGGGTTTTCGACGTGGGAACAAAATGGAACATTCCGAAGTCCGACGCGGACTTTGGCCAGACGTTCGGCAAGTGGGGCTGGGATCCGGCGTGCTATTTAATGCTGCCGATTTATGGACCAAGCAACGAACGAGACGCGCTCGGACTAGCTGCCGATACGGCGGCAAATCCGTTGCTCTATATTTCTCCCTACGACTTCGACGCGAACGATCCGTTGACGTGGCTCGGCCCCTATACCTATTTCAACTACGCGGTCATGTATAACGATCTCACCGATACCGTGGGTGAATATGTGCGTTTCAGTCAGGCCGCAATGGATCCGTATTCCGAGATTCAATACGCATGGACATTTGCGCGAGCGAACCGCGTGGCGGATTTCCAAGTGAAAGGAAAACCCGACGAAGCCTCGCTGGAAACGTTGGAGTCGGTGTTCTTCACTTACAAAGACCCCGAATTCCCCAGCCATGCCACGACGCGTTCTGTTCTGATTCCTGCGACGGGTCAAAAATTAAAATTCACGTTCTGGTTGCAACCGGGAAAAGCGAACGTGGTTTATATCCTGCCTGGTCTCGGATCGCATCGGCTGGCTCAAACCTC
>JANNAO010000572.1:0-2215 GCA_031384405.1 Verrucomicrobiota bacterium
ATCGTGGATTACATCGTCGAGCAGACCGCCGGGAAACTGCTGGATGAAATTGCCGGAGTGCCGAGCATTGCTCGGCACGAACCAGCTTTGTCGTCCGCCCAAGCCGAGCAATGCTCGGCGCTCCGCCCGGTATTAAAAGACTTCGAGAAAAAGACCGCCGCCCTGCGCCTCCTCGATCCCGCGTGCGGTTCAGGTTCGTTCCTCATCCGCGCCTTCGAGCGCGTGTGCGAACACTGGCAGAGGTATTTGACCACCGACCTCCGCAAGGTCTTGGAGTGCGCCAGCCCTCTGGCGCTTTCGGCAGCACCAGCCGGGGAAAAGCGGCAGAGGGCTGCCGCAGTCCAAGACGCTGGCGCGACTGCGGAGCAAAAATCCGCCCGCGCTGCATGGCAAAAGAAACACCGTGCCCTCTGCTGGGTGGACGAAACCACCGGCGATATCCACCTGACCGTGGAACTCAAAAGAAAAATCCTCACGCAAAACATCTACGGCGTGGATTTGGACGCCGCCGCTGTGGAAGTCACCCAACTCTCGCTCTACCTCAAGATGCTGGAAAACGAGAACCGCACCACGCTCCAGCGCCAACGCGAACTGCTGGCCGATGAAACCGACATCGCCCTGCTGCCGCCCTTGCAGGACAACATCAAGTGCGGCAACTCCCTCATCGCCTCCGATTTCTCGATGATGTCCGAAGACCTCGTGCGCGTTCACGCCTTCGACTGGCCGGTGCAATTCGCGCCCATCATGAAAGCCGGCGGCTTCGACGCCGTCATCGGCAATCCGCCTTACATTCGCATCCAAGGTTTTCCCGAAGATCAAATCGCTTACTTCGGAAACAACTATCGCGCAGCAACGGGAAACTACGACATCTACGTCAACTTTGTTGAACGCGGTCTAAACTTGCTTTCAAAGACGGGTCGCTTGGGAATGATTCTTCCAAACAAATTCTTCCGAACTGACTACGGCGTTGGGCTTCGCACTTTGCTAGGTGAACAGAAAGCCGTGGCTGGAATCGTTGATTTTGGCGCGGAGCAAGTGTTCGATGCCACGACCTACACTTGCCTGCTTTTCTTAAGCCGCAAGCAGACTGAAACATTCGCTCACGCTTCCAGCAAAGCCGATGAGAAAGTCCTGCGCGAAATCAAACTTGAACATCGCTCAATTGATTCTCTGTCTAGCGCCGCTTGGACGCTCGCAGATGAAAAGCAATTGCAATTGCTGGAGAAGCTGAAATCGAAAAGCGTTCGGTTGCTAGACTTGCCAGCGGATATGAGTCGCGGAAGTTCCAGCGGCGATGATGAAGTGTTTGTCGTTGAGGCGAACGGTCACGGGTTGGAGAAGGACATTCTTCGTACACCACTCTTCGCGTCTGACTTTAACCGCTACCTTTTCGCACTGGAGAATAAATGGCGCATCATCTTTCCATACGTCGCGGAGCGGGACGGGTTTCGGCTGATGACAAGTTCTGAGCTTCAGAAAAAGTTCCCCAAAGCGTTTGCCCGCCTCCAAGAAAATGCTGGCCGATTAAAAGAGCGAAAGCAGTTCAAAGAATGGTTCGGCTACTCAGCACCTAGAAACTTGGAACTCCATGACCGCGCACAAATCGCCGTTCCCTTGCTTGCTGACGGCGGTTTGTTCGCGCTCATACCCAAGTCTTCTCGCGGCTCGATTTGCCCAATGGCGAGCGGAGGTTTCACCATCACGCTTGGCGCGGATTGCACATTGAAACCAGAATTTGTTCTCGGAATTCTCAACTCGAAGCTTTCGTTTTGGTTTCTTCGCCAAATCAGCAACGTCTTTCGTGGCGGTTGGATTACTTGCACCAAACAGTATTTCGGCGAGTTGCCAATCGTTCGCCTTGATTTCAAAAAGCCCGCCGACAAATCCCGTTACGACAAGCTGGTGGTGCTGGTGGACAAACTGTTGGTTTTGATGCCCAAATTGCGCACCGCCACGTTGGCGGCGGAAAAGGCCGTGCTGCAAAACGCCGTCACCGCCACCGACCAGCAAATAGACGCGTTGGTCTATGACCTCTACGGCCTGACGGAAGACGAAATCAAACTGGTGGAGGGCGGCCAATGAAAACGCCAACGGCGTTTCGGCCTTCAGCCCAAGGTTACCCGCGCGGTGCGGGCTACCCTGGGTCTGCATGTTTTATTTCCCCACAACCCCAACGGGATTGCGTCCCTCGCCGCGCGCCGAATCGCCACAACCC
>JANNAO010000006.1:0-2541 GCA_031384405.1 Verrucomicrobiota bacterium
TTTGTTCCAACAGGCGCATTCTTTTGGGTGGCTGATTCATATATGCCTAGTAAGCTAGGCAATAACACCTCAAAAAACCAACCGAAAACTTACTCTTGAAGAATTTTGTCTCACACCCTGATAAGAACGATCGGCCATTCAGGCAGTCAATTGGTAGGAAACTCGCCAACAAACTTCCGTCATGACTGACCTTCTCACGACGGTTTGACCGGCTTCCACTGGCAGTCGGCGTCAGAACTGATCTTCCTTATCCTTGAACAACACATTGAACGAGGTCATCGAACCGTAGCAACGGGTGATGTACTGCTGCATCTCCACCTTCTCGGCGTCAGAGAGTTTTTCGTGACCGTTGATCTTTTGCTCCAGCACGCGGAGTTGATTTCGCATCATGACGATCTTGTGAAAAAAAACTTCCATCTCGATCTCTTTCGTTTGCAACGTCACGTCTGCCGGGTGCAACAACATCTTACCGCCATGCCAGCGTTGGCCGAGTTTGCCGACGAGTGAATCGGGCTTCTCCAATCCGAGCTTGTTGACAGCGGCATGAAGCGTCTGCTCGATGAACTGCTGCAACGGCACGTTCAGTCCGCTGATGGCGAGCGTGGGTTCGGCGGGTTCGAGTCCGGCGGCTTCCGGCGCGACGGTGCGTCTGCCATCGGTGAATAAAATATCCACGCTGTTTTCCGAAATGGATTTCACCGTGCCCACGCCATATTGCGGGTGGCGAACGATCATGCCGATATGAAGCGACTGCGTTGTCATGCGGCGATGCTAATAATTTCGAGGTGCGGAATAAACCTGAAAACGAATAGGCGCAGGACGTTAACCAGTTTCTTTCAAATCAAAATCCCCGCAATCGTCGCCGTCAGATAACTCGCCAGTAAACCGCCGATCATCGCTCGCAGACCGAGCTTCGCCAGATCAGCCCGGCGCGTCGGGGCGAGCGAGCCGATGCCGCCAATCTGGATCGCGATGCTGGAGAAGTTGGCGAAGCCGCAGAGCGCATACGTCGCCAACGTGTAACTGCGCGGGTCGAGAGTCGCAGTCATCTTGCTCAAGCTCAGGTAACCGACGAATTCGTTGATGACGATGCGTTCGCCCAGCACGCTGCCGACCGCTGAACAATCCTTCCACGGCACGCCCATGAGCCATGCGAACGGCGCGTTCAACCATCCAAATGCAGTCTGCAACGGCGTGCTGGTCGTCACGCCCGTCTGTCGCAGGCCGAGGCTGATAAGATAATTCGCCAGTGCCACCACCGCCACGAATGCGATGAGCATGGCCATGATATTTATTGCGAGCATCATCCCCTCGCTTGCGCCGCGACAAAGTGCGTCGAGACCGTTGGTGGTTTCGCGAGGCACTTTGGCGGGCGCACCGGCAGCGGTTTCGCTCTGCTCGGTTTCGGGCAACATCACCTTGGCGATCAACAACGCCGCTGGCGCACTCATCACGGAAGCGGTGAGCAGATGGCCGGCAGAAATTCCAAACGAGACATACGCTGCGAGCACGCCGCCCGCGATGGTGGCCATGCCGCCGGTCATCATCGCGAGGATTTCGCTGCGCGTCATCTTGGGAAGATAAGGACGGATGACTAGTGGGGCTTCGGTTTGGCCCATGAAGATGTTCGCCGCTGCTGCGAGACTTTCGCTGCCGCTGGTGCGCATGAGGCGTTGCATCACCCAGGCCGTGCCGCGCACGATGAGTTGCAACACGCCGTAGTGATAAAGCAGCGATGACACCGCCGCGACAAGGATGATCGTAGCCGCAACCGTGATGACGAAGATGAAGCCGTTGCCCGGTCCAAGTTTCTCGGAAAGCAACTCCGTGTTCGCCAGCGGGCCGAAAACCATCTTTGATCCTTCATCCGCAAAGCCGATGAGTTTGGTGACGCCGCGCTGACAGAAATCAAAGACGCGCTCGCCGGTGTCAGTTTTGAGGATGAGAAAGCCGACGACGAATTGCAGTCCCAGTCCCCACGCCACGGTACGCCATGGAAATAGTTTGCGATGGGAGGAGATGGCCCATGCGATGCCGACGAACACGACCAATCCCAGAAGGCTGATCAACTTGAGTTGCATGGGCGCGACGGTAAAGGGTCACGCCGCGAGAGTCGAGGGGCGAAGTGTTCAATTAAGGTTCAGAAAAACGATCCAAACACTGAGGGGATTTCTTTCACGACTGCGCGCAGGCTTGAACCGCGTTTCTGAAGTTCGGTGTCCAGTGCTTGGTCTGAACCTTTGGGGCTTTTCAGCAAGTTGACGACTTCAATCTTGTGCTCCAGGAAACGTTCGGCGTGGGGATGGCGCGGGTCCGTCCAGTGACGGAGCAATCGCTCGCGGAATTCAGGAATGTGCCAGAGCATCCGCCCGTATTCGAGCTTGGCGTATTCCTGAAAGTAGATGCCGTTGATAAACACGGCTACCCCTTCTGCGCTTCCTTCGCCCAGGTGTCCTTGAGCGTGATGGTGCGGTTCAGGACGAGCTTCTGCGGCGTGCTGTCCTTGTCCAAGGTAAAGTAGGCTAGGCGCTCAAATTGGTA
>JANNAO010000011.1:0-2725 GCA_031384405.1 Verrucomicrobiota bacterium
CGATCCCCGCGCCAAAGCAGCGGCAGCCCGATTGCGCCAATCAACTCCTCGGTAACGACGGGTTACTTCCCCGGAAAAAACAGCCGCGATTTCGCCAGCCCCATCTTCCCGAATCGAAACGCCAGCCCGGTCGAAAGACAGCCGAAGCCATACTTCACACTGCGGCTGAAATTGATCGAAGACGCCTCGGCAAAATACTTCGTCGGGCAGCTCACCTCGCCGATGGTGAATCCGTGCCAGACGATCTGCGCGAGCATCTGGTTATCGAACACGAAATCATCCGAGTTCGCGCTCAAATCCAACTTCTCCAAAATCTCCCGCGAGAACGCGCGATAGCCCGTGTGATATTCCGAGAGCTTCGCGCCGATCATCACGTTTTCCACGAACGTCAGCCAGCGGTTCGCCACATATTTCCAAAGCGGCATTCCGCCTTTGAGCGAGTAACCGCCAAGGATGCGACTGCCAAGCACGCATGGATGAAGTCCGTTGGCGATCATCGAAACCAGCGCAGGCAAGAGCAGCGGCGTGTATTGGTAATCAGGATGGATCATCACCACGATGTCCGCGCCCGCTTCGAGAGCAAGGCGGTAACATGTTTTTTGATTCCCGCCATAGCCCGTGTTCTTCTCGTGGACAAACACTTGAACACCTTCAAGACCGCGAGCCACACTCACCGTGTCGTCGCGACTGCGATCATCCACGAGGATGATGTGATCCACGATTCCCTGATCACGCACTTCGTCGTAAGTTTGGCGCAAGGTTTTCGCCGCATTGTAGGCCGGCATGACAACGACCACTTTTTTTCCGCGATACATGGGCGACAAAATGCCGGGACTCGTGCGCCGAATCAAATCTGAACTCCGCGCGGGCAACATGCCGTAGTGGGACAGCGCATCTTGCCTGTCCATTCCCGGCTACAAATTGCGTTGGCACTTTTTTCGGCAGCTCGCGCAAAGAGGACAGGCTGGAAGCACTGTCCCACTACCCAACTCCCCGTCGCTTCGGCGCGCAGAATCAAATCCAACCTTGCGGGCGAACACCGCTGCGTTATCCTGCCCGCGTTGAAAAAGGCGAACCCATCTCCTGCCGAGAAAGTCCCCGACGCTTGCTGCGCCGATGTTGAGACGTGTCCACTTTCAACCGTTGAAGCAGGCACGACGGTTTGCATCAAGCATCTGGCCGTGCAACCCGACGTGGTGAATCGCCTCCGCGAAATGGGACTGGGCGAGGAACAACGCATCCGACTCATCAGCCGTCATCCGAGTTTGATCTGCCAGGTCTGCAACGCGCGCGTCGCACTCAGCAAAGAACTCGCAGAATCCATCCTCGTTGAGCCGCTGCGCAAAGCCAGCTAACCGCATGTCCCCTGCCCTCCAACCGCTGACTTCTGTCGCCTTGGGCGCAACAGCGATTGTTGCCGAAATCAATCTCCCACCCGCCAGCCGCCCGCGTCTCATGGAAATGGGACTGCTCGTCGGCACCAAAGTGGAACTCGTGCGCTTCGCGCCGATGGGCGACCCGGTGGAAATCAAAGTACGTGGCTACAATCTCACACTGAGGAAAAGTGAGGCAGAACAGATTTTGGTGAAAGCAACTTAGGACGCGGCGAGAACCAAGAACCGATTGCTCAAAAAATCCGAATCAGCTAAGTTTTTTACATGAAACTGGTGGCCGTTAACAAAGAACAGTTCCTGACCGATGCCAAAGGCAAGCGCACAGGCGTGTTGCTCGACTTGCGGACTTATGAACAGCTTCGTGAAGCTGAGGAGGAACTGGCTGACATCCAAACTTACGATTCCCTGCGTGACCGGGCACACACTGAAATCGCCGCCGGCCAGTCGGCCACGCTGACGAGCTACCGAGCAGACCGCAGACGCAAGGCGAAATGAGATACCAAATCATCCTGCCCAAATCAGTTCAGAAAGAACTGGATCGTTTGCCGGATGAAATTGTCAGCCGGATTTTGACACGGCTCTCAGCCTTGGAAACCAACCCTCGCCCTCCCGACGTGAAGAAACTCAAAGGCCGCGACGCGTGGCGGATTCGTACGGGAGATTACCGGGTCATTTACGAAATCCGTGACCGCGCCTTGCAAATCATTGTGATCACCGTCGGCCATCGCCGCGAAATCTACCGGTGAAAATCTCGAATGAGTCGAACGTCTCTCCGGCCTACGTCGCCCTGACCGGCAATCCCAATTGCGGCAAGACGACGTTGTTCAATGCGCTTACCGGTTTGCGCGCCAAGGTCGGCAATTACGCCGGCGTCACCGTCGAGCGCAAGGAAGGCAAGCTCACCGGCATCGAAACCAAAGCGGACATCCGCGTTCTCGATTTGCCCGGCACTTACAGCCTCAGCCCGAATTCGCTTGATGAACAAGTCTCGCGCGATGTGTTGTTGAATCGTTTGCCGGAACTGCCGTCGCCGAATCTCATCGTCGTGGTCGTGGATGCGTCGAACCTGCAACGCAATCTTTACTACGCCACGCAAGTCATCGAACTGGGTCATCCCACGATCCTCGCGTTGAACATGGTGGACGTGGCGGAGAACAATGGTCACGCGATCAACTCCATCAAGCTGGCTGAACTGCTCGGCGTGCCGGTGCTGCCCATCGTCGCCAGCACGGGCGAAGGTTTGCCGCAGTTGCGCGAAAAGATCGTGGCGATGGCGACGGCTTCGCACGAGATGAAGCCGCGATTGTTCTGCCAGTTGCCCGGCTTGTTCC
>JANNAO010000017.1:0-3451 GCA_031384405.1 Verrucomicrobiota bacterium
GAAACCAACCTGATGATGGATCGCATGACCAATCGCCCCCGTGGCTTTGGTTTCGTGACCATGAGTTCTGCTGACGAGGCCCAGAAAGCCATCGAAGCGTTGAACGGCAAGGAAATGGACGGTCGCGCCCTCACAGTCAACGTCGCGAAACCCCGTGAAGAACGCGCCCCCGGCGGCGGCGGCGGCGGCGGTGGCGGTCGTCGTGAATACGGCGGCAGCAGCGGTGGCGGCGGCGGTCGCGGCGGTCGCTACTAATCGGTTGTAACAGTTTCAGCGGGGTTCGGGTGAGCCGAACCCCGCTTTTTATTTTGCCAGTTTCCCCAGTCCGTCCGTCATGAAAGAAGAACATATTGAAGTAGAAGGTCGCGTCACCGTCGTGCTGCCTGGCACGATGTTTCGCGTGGAGTTGGACAACAAGCATCTCGTGCTCGCCACCATCTGCGGCAAGATGCGCAAGCGTTGGGTTCGCCTGACCATCGGCGATCGTGTGAAGATGGAGATGTCGCCCTACGATCTGGACAAGGCGCGCATCACTTGGCGGCTGCGTTGAGCGGCGGAGTCGAGTTTCCCAAATTCCCTCTTGTCAGTCAGCTTGCGACTGTTACTCTGTGCCCCCATTTTATGAAAGTAGACATTCATCCTAAGTACGCGGACGCGGAAATCCGTTGCGCCTGCGGCAACGTGATCAAGACCCGCTCCACCAAATCAACCGTCATCGTCGGCATTTGCAACTCCTGCCATCCGTTCTACACGGGCCAGCAGAAGTTCGTGGATACGGCCGGTCGCGTGGACAAATTCCAACAACGCGCTGCCAAGACCGCTGCCGCTCAGGTCGCGTTTGAATCCGGCAAGAAAAAGAAGAAGTAGGGTTTTCCAGAACACCGCCCGCGCCACCGATTCATCGGGACGCGGGCGGTTTCTTTTTTGTGGCTACGTTCGTGAGAACGTGGCCGATCAACTTTTACCCGCGCTCTCACGAGCGCAGCCACGGTGACTATGGATTTCCGCCCGCACATCGAAAAGTTCCGCCGCCGCTTTGTTGAGATTGAAGCCTCACTCAGCGAGCCGACGGTCTTTGACAATCCTCAACGCGCGCAGGAACTCTCCAAAGAATACGCGCGGCTCAAGGAACTCGTAGCAGCAGGCGAGGGTTTCTTGAAGGCGCAGGCTGATCTCGCGGAGAATCGCGCATTGCTCCAGAGCGAGCTTCCTGATTCCGAGATGGGCATCATGGCCAAGGAAGAGATCGCGCGACTCGAAGCAGCGGAGAAAAAGTTCGCACTGCAATTGCAGTTCGGCATCGTGCCGCCTGAACCCACTGACTCGCGCAATACCATCGTGGAAATCCGCGCCGGTGCGGGTGGTTCGGAATCCGCGTTGTTCGCCGCCGATCTTTACCGCATGTACACCCGTTACGCTGAAGCGATGGGTTGGCAGGTGGAAACGATGGATTCCAGTTCGTCCGACCTCGGCGGCTTCCGCGAAATCATTTTTCAGATCAACGGTCAGGACGTTTACAAACGCCTCAAGTATGAGAGCGGCGTGCATCGCGTCCAGCGCGTGCCCGCGACTGAAGCGCAGGGTCGCATCCACACCAGCACCGCCACCGTGGCCGTGTTGCCGGAAGCTGAGGAAGTGGATGTCGTCATCAAACCGGACGAGATCGAAGTGAATGTTTGTCGTGCCTCCGGCAAAGGCGGACAAGGCGTCAACACCACGGACTCCGCAGTGCAAATCATCCATAAGCCAACCGGCATGATCGTGCGTTGCGCGGATGGTCGCTCACAGATCAAGAACCGCGCGCAGGCGATGGTGGTTTTGCGCACGCGTTTGTTGGAGCGCAAGATCGCAGAGGAGGACGCCAAATATGCCGCGCACCGCAAAGATCAGGTCGGCACTGGCGAGCGCAGCGAAAAAATCCGCACTTACAATTTTCCGCAGAACCGCGTCACCGATCATCGCATCGAAGTCACGCTCTACAATCTGTCGAACTTCGTGAACGGTGAGCTGGATGAATTGATCGAGCCGCTCATGACGAATGAGATGGAAGAAAAGTTAAAGGCGCTGAGTGTCTAAGGCCATGAACTCGACCCAGAATTGTAGGCGACGAGGTAACGAGTCGTCGGCGAATGACGATGCGGACGACTCCTCACGTCGGCGCCTACAAGCGAAGGGGATCGCATGAAACGGCTTTGCGTCTTTTGCGGTTCGTCATACGGAAGTTCGCCCGCATTCACAGCGGCGGCGCGCGAGTTGGGCGAAGCAATAGCGAGCCATGGAATTGAACTTGTCTATGGCGGAGCGCGCGTCGGTTTGATGAACGAAGTCGCAGACGCCACACTCGCCAAAGGCGGAAAAGTCATCGGAGTGTTGCCGCGTTTCATGAGTCAGAAAGAACTCGCCCATGAATCACTGACTGAATTGCACCTCGTTGACACGATGCATCAGCGCAAGCAACTCATGGCCGAGATGTCGGATGGATTTGTCGCGTTGCCCGGCGGGTTTGGCACGTTTGAAGAAATCTTTGAAGCGATGACGTGGTCGCAACTGCACCTACATCGCAGTCCTTGCGCGTTGTTCAACGTGGCTGGCTACTACGACAAGCTGGTTGAATTTCTGGATGTCTCCGTAGCGTCGGGATTTGTCCGACAGGATTTGCGCGACTCGTTGATTGTGGCGAACAACTTGAAAGATTTGTTTGAAGGCTTTGCGAATTATCGCCCGGCGCAAAGTGAAAAGTGGATTCCCAAGAACATTTTGAAATCATGATTGAACCTAAAGGATTGGTATTCGACTGCGATGGCACACTGGCCAACACCATGCCGCTGCACTGGCGCGCGTGGAGTTTGATCACGCAACGCCACAATCTACACTTTCCCGAAGACCGCTTCTATTCGCTCGGCGGCGTGCCGTCGCGCGACATCCTCAAGATGCTCGCCGAGGAACAGGGACGTTCGTTCGATCACATCGCCGTGGCACACGAGAAGGAAGAACTTTATCTGCCGCTGATGGCAGAAGTGGAGCCGATCCATGCCGTGGTGGAGATTGCGAAGGCGAATCACGGTAAAATCCCGATGGCTGTCGCATCCGGCGGTACACAGAAGATCATCTGCCAAGTGTTGGAGCATCTGAAAATCCGACATCTATTTGACGCGGTCGTGACGAGCGAGATGGTGAAGAACCAGAAACCCGCGCCGGATATTTTCATCGAAGCCGCGCGACGCATCGGCGTTGATCCGAAGTTCTGTCGCGGTTACGAAGACACCGATCTCGGCATGACTGCGATCCGGGCGGCAGGCATGGATGCCGTAGATGTGAGGCAATGGTATCCGACGCAGGGTTAAATATCATTTCAGCAGACGGCTTCTAACCTTCTGCCAAAAATTTTCCGATAGCATCCTCGAACCGCTCCAACTCACGGGACACGTCAACGGCGAGCGCGACGACGGAC
>JANNAO010000018.1:0-3420 GCA_031384405.1 Verrucomicrobiota bacterium
GTTCGCGATCTGGATGAGCGCGGGTTTGGTCTTGGCGAGCAGCAACACTCCACTGGTGTCAGCATCGAGCCGATGGGCATTGCTCAGATAGGTCAACCCGCGAGTCGCAGCCCACGGCTTCTTGGCGGCGATACCTTCGTGCAACAAGTGCATCAGGTTCGGGCGATCAAGATTGTAGCGGTCTGGCGAGGTGAGCAGGCCGGAGGGTTTGTCGAGCGCGAGCAGGTGTTCGTCCTCGAAGAGAACGGGTATCTCCCAGAACTCCTTGGTGGCAGGAGCGGAAAGTTTGATGGTGTTCATGGGTTTGTGTGGGAACTCACCGCGCAATGAAGCTCGGCCTTAATCGTAATCTCACTCTTTCTCTTAATCTCGTACCGGACCCGAGAGATTAAGATTAAGAAAAAGATTAAGTCGGAGATGATAAGGTGAGTGGCGATTCCATCACACCCTCCGTGAGGACTATTGCTTCGCGCCACCCGGCATTGCGGCCTTCTGCATCTGCGCCTGCTTTTCCTGGAAATAGGGGACGGTGGCGAACGCCTTGGTCGCTTCGCGCTTGAACCATTCGTTGAACACTTCGCTACGGCGCACTTGATGAACGCTGCGGGTGAACGCCGGGAGGTTTCTCGCCATCTCGACTTCATCCAGCGGCAACTTCGCCGACACCAACGCCATGAACGCGCCATCGGAGGCGGGCATCATGGGCGTCACTTGTCCGGGTGCGGTCGAGAACGCCACGCGTTTGAACTGATCCACGTTGGCGCGTTCGGCGAGTTCAACGATGCGGTTGGTGCTGCTCAACGAGAACGGCGCGAGCGGAGTCAACTTCACACCCGCCTTGTCGCAGGCGTCAGCGAAACTTTTTCCGCCAGCCATCGCGTTGGAGATGCCGCTCTCAAAATCAATCGCTGCCTTGCGAGCCAGCATCGCAGATTCGATGAATTGAAAATCCTGCGTCACGCGGTCGCGGATGCTGTCGAGCGACGGAATCTCACTTGGCAACTGGCTGTGATGAGAGATCACGTAGAACGCGTCGCTGCCGGGGACTGGATCGGTGAACGGCTCTTCTGCGGTGAGTGAATACGCTGCACGAACGAAATCCGCGCCCACATCGAGACCGAGTGGAGCTTCGTTCTGCGAGAACGGCATGGAGATTTGAGCGGTCAAACCGCGTTCTTTGGCGAGCGAGACGATGTTCGCGGCGGCGGCGGGCGTGGCTTCGTAAAGTGCTTTGTCGAATTCGCTCGCAGCCTTGAGGGCGTTGCTGCCGGCGATGCGTTTCTCTTCGTTCTCGATGAGCTTGGCTTTCGCTTCTTCGACAGAGTTCACGCCAGCGGGAAAGTTCGTGCCCATCTGGATGACGGCGTTCTCGACGAGTTCAACGAGGTTCGTGAGGTTGTTGAGTTCAGTCTTGGCCGCCGCGAGATAATTGGAGAACGGGAACGCAACGTAATGGACGCGCACACGTTCGGGCAACTGGTAGCGCTGCATCTGATTCGTGTAGAACTCGGTGATCTTCTCCGGCGTGGAGACGACCGACTTTACGTAGTTTGCACCGCTGAACAACGCGATCTGCGTGGAGATTTTCTGGTGATCGCGCTGATACAACGCGCGGACTTCATCGGCAGAAACCAACTCACCCGCCATGCCGAGCGTGGCGAACAATTGTTGGATGCCCAGTTCGTTGCGGATGTAACGCTCGAAATCTGCCGTGGTCAGTTTTTCCTGCGCCAGAACACCTGATTCAAATTCCTTCAATGAAACCTGCTTGCCGTTGAAGAGAGAACGCATCCGGTCAGCGGCCACCTTGTTGACGGCGGCGTCATCCACATGGATGCCAAGCTCCTTCATTTTGAGAGCGATGAGGATGCGGTTGAATGTCTCGCGTTCGACGTCGAAACCCTGAAGTTGGCGACCGCGCCCGGGCCAGTTGCCGCCGCTGGAGAAGAAGTAATACAGCTTCACCTCGCGTTGCGCTTCGGAATAGATCGCCGGAGTAATGGTGACGCCGTTCATCATGCCATAATTGCCGATGCTGCCAGAGCCACCGCCTGGACCTTGAGAACCCCACCAGACGAAGGTGATGATAATTGCCACAATGATCACCCACCACATGGCTTTTGAATGCTTACGAATCGTTCCAATCATAAATTTTGCCTAATTAGGAACGCGAACGCTAACCGTGTTGACCGCGCCCGGTCAAACGTAAAATCCGGGTTTTAGCGTCGGTGCATGGCTAACTTGCAAATGTAGATTTCTGTTCTACTATGTCTGCCGCCAGTTCAATTGCGGCAATCCCAAATACTTTTCCGGGATCCGGTGCGAGAGAGACATCGCCGCAATCCAGACGTTTAAGAATTGGCGTTCCCAAACAAAAACCGCAGTCAAACAGTCCTATATGAAAACTAAAACAAAGACGCTCGCAGCCGCCATCGCTTTAGCCGTCGTCGCGCTGTCCTCCCCCACGTCAATCGTCGCGCAATCCAACACGCAAACAGACTGGAACGAGCAATATCGTTCCGAGTTCGAAGTCCCCGTCGGCAAGACCTACACAGGCCGCTCGCCTTACATGGGCCGCATGGTCAAGGGTTCTGCGACCGCCGCCCCCGCCACCACCACTGTTCCTGTGGCGAAGAACGCAGCGTTCTCCTTGTCCACTACCACACCCGCCACCAAACCCGCTGCCGCCGCGACACCCACTTCGTCATCCGCGAATCAATCCAAGTCAACTGCCGGGACAAGCTCTTCCGCCACGTCTTCCTCATCGTCTTCCGGTGCAAAAACCAGTTGCTCCGAGAGCACGAGCGGTTTGATCCGTTTGGCCAAGACGGTTCCTGCTGAAGTCACCTTGGGTTCTGAGTTTGTTTCCGAATTGACCATCACCGCACAGGGTTGTGCTGCCAACGTGGTCGTGCGCGACACACTTCCCGCCGGAGCGTCCTACGTGAAGAGCGAACCCGCCGCCACCGTGGAAGGCAACCAACTCGTTTGGAACATCGGCAACATGGACGCCGGACAAACCATCAAAGGCAAAGTTGTCTTGAAGGCTGACAAAGAAGGCACATTGGTAAACTGCGCCACCGTCTCCGCCGATCCGCGTGTTTGCGCCCAGACTCTCGTGGGCAAACCCGTCATCGCCATTGATAAGACCGGCCCTGAAACCGCCGTCCTCGGTCAAGACATGACCTACAACATCGTCGTCAAGAACACTGGCACCGCCACCGCCAAGAACGTCGTCGTGACCGATGCCGTGCCGACCGGCATGAGCCACGCGAGCGGCAAGGGAGAATTGAGCTTCGACGTGGGCGACCTCGCCCCCGGCCAGAGCAAGCCGCTGGCAGTGACCTTCAAGGCGAACCAACGCGGCAAAGTCTGCAACACCGCCACCGCTAACAGCAGCAACGCGGGCAAAGTCAGCGA
>JANNAO010000239.1:0-2551 GCA_031384405.1 Verrucomicrobiota bacterium
GTCGGCTACTGCGATAACAACGCAGGTCGCTTGAAGCTCGCGCAAGACCGTGCCCGCGAACAGACCGGCAAAGACGTGCCGCTTTACGACGCGAAAGATTTTGATCGCATGGTGCGCGAGCAAAAGCCAAGCGTCGTCATCGTTACTACGAAGGATTCCACGCACGACAAATACATCATCCGCGCCATGGAACTCGGTTGTGACGTGATGACGGAAAAGCCGATGACCACGGACGAGAAGAAGTGCCAGGCGATCCTCAAGGCGCAACACCGCACCGGGCAGAAGTGCATCGTCGCGTTCAACTATCGCTACTCACCCCATCGTACGCAGGTCAAAGACCTGTTGATGAATGGCACGATTGGCGATGTGTTGTCGGTGGATTTTCATTGGCTGCTCGACACGGTTCATGGCGCGGATTACTTCCGGCGCTGGCACGCCAACAAGGCGAACTCCGGTGGCTTGATGGTTCACAAATCCACGCACCACTTCGATCTGGTGAACTGGTGGCTCTCGGCGAATCCCGTCACCGTGCAGGCCAATGGCAAACGCGAATTCTACACGCCGCAGATGGCGAAACGCCTCGGTCTGCAAAGCCATCACGAGCGTTGCCACACATGCCCGGAGAAAGCCAAATGCACGTTTGCTCTCGACCTCGCGGGCAATCCCAACCTTCGCCGCATGTATCTGGATCAGGAAAAATTCGATGGCTACTTCCGCGACCGTTGCGTGTTCCGCCCGGAAATTGACATCGAGGACACCATGAACGTGAGCGTGAAATACGACACAGGCGCGACACTGAGTTATTCGCTGAACGCCTTCAATGGTTGGGAAGGTTATCACATCGCTTTCAACGGCACGAAAGGCCGGCTCGAACATGGCATTCAGGAAAAAGTTACTGTGTTCGGCGATGGCAGCACACCCGGCGCAGTGAAACCCGGCGGCACTTACATCCGGGTGTTTCCGATGCGCGCGCCCGCTTATGAAGTCACGCTCTGGCCAGAAGGTGAGGGCGGTCACGGTGGCGGCGACAAGGTCATGCTGGATGATCTGTTTCTCCCGCAAAAATCGGCGGACAAATATCTTCGCGTCGCCGATCAACGCGGTGGGGCGTATTCCATTCTCACTGGCATCGCCGCGAATCATTCCATCCGCAGCGGTAAAACGGTTGAGATTGCCGATCTCGTCCGGCAAATCGGCCTGCCCCAATATCCCACCATGCCGAACCACACTGATCCCGTGCCGATGCCGCCGAAGAATGAAGCGTGAAGTTGTTTAAGTCGGAATGATGCAAAAGGCGTGCGCAGGTTTCACAGAGGGACGCAGATTCAGGCGGGCTGGAAGGAAGCCGGATCAAGGTTGATACACCGCAGCCGCTCACGAATGGGTGCATCGCTCAAACGTTCATGAACAAGGCGGGTGTTCCCCATCTGTGCTCATCTGTGAAATCTGCGGATGATTACGACTGCATGGATTCGGCTAAGAGTCTGTTTGAAAACTCGCGGGTCAATGACTTGTCCTCGTCCTCGGCTTGTTTGAGTGAAATTCGAGGACGACGACGAGGACGAGCACGAGGACGATTCCCCCTCGTGAGCGGCAGTTCCAGTTACATCCTTGCTTGGCGGCGCGCTTGACCCCGCCGCGCATTCGCGTAGCCTCGCTTCAGATGGGGAGCCAACCGGCCAGTCCGTTCCACGGATTGACGAAGGCTGAGAGTTCGGCATGGAACGCCGGAGACCCGAAAAACTGATCCAGGTAATGCTGGCGTAGGAACTCCTTGCGGAGCGGTCATTGTGACCAACCTTCAAACGCTTTTCCTGAATCGTCCGAGTTGGCGGCTATCAACCATCAACTCTCAACTATCAACCAAGTTATGATCGCCGATCCAAAAACGTCATTCGAACCGCACAGCTCCGAGCAATTACCCGCCTCCAAGAAGGTTTTTATCGAGGGGGTAATTCACAAAGACGTCCGCGTGCCGATGCGTGAGATCGAAGTCAGCGACACGAAGTCTTATACCGGCGCGATCACGCCAAACGCTCCCGTGCGGGTCTATGATTGCTCCGGCCCGTGGGGCGATCCGGCGTTCACTGGCACGTCCGAGCAAGGGCTGCCTGCGCTACGCGCCAAATGGATTCGCGAGCGTGGCGACGTCGAGGAGATTGATGGGCGCGAAGTGAAACCGCAGGACGATGGCTATCTCTCCGGCAAACACGCCGAATACGCCAGCAAAGCGGAGAAGAACCGGCTGATCGAATTTCCCGGTCTCACCAGCCAGCGCCGCCGTCCGCTCCGCGCGAAGCCGGGCAAAGTCGTCACGCAGCTTGCCTACGCCCGCGCCGGCATCATCACGCCGGAGATGGAATTCATTGCCATCCGCGAGAACATGAAAATTGCCGATTGCCGATTGGCGATTGGCGATTTAAGCACCGACATCAAGCGCAACGACCTCGGCAAGCAGCACGAAGGAAGTTCCCAAATCAGTAATCGGCAATCGGCAATCGGCAATGAATACACGCCGTCCGTCTTCCGCAAATTTCCCCAGCGTATCCCG
>JANNAO010000243.1:0-6054 GCA_031384405.1 Verrucomicrobiota bacterium
ATCGGCTACGTCAACGCCCACGGCACCGGCACACGCGACAACGACTTGGCCGAGGGAAAAGCGTTGAAGTCATTGTTCGGCACGAACGTCCCGCCGTTCTCCAGCACGAAAAGATTTTTTGGCCACACTCTCGCAGCGAGCGGCGCGATTGAAGCCATCGTTTGTATTGAGGCGTTGCGACGTCAACAACTCCCGGCGAATCCCGGCTTCAGCGAGATTGATCCCGCCATCGGCCTGTCGCCCGTCACGAAGATGCGTCCAGAAAAGTTGACGCATGTGATGAGCAATTCTTTCGGCTTCGGCGGCAACAACGCCGCGCTAATCTTCTCCACGCCCGAAACAGTTCCGCAAACGCGCCCGACGCCAAGCATTCCCGCCATCGTCACCGGGCTCGGCATAATTGCGCCGGAAAAAAACTCCGTGAGCAACCGCGCAATCCAACCGCCGTTGCCACCGGATTCGATCAAGGTTCGTACGTGCGGCGCGCTTGATGTTTCAACGCTGACACCCAATCAACGTCGCCGCCTCAGCCGCATCACGCAGATGGCGATTCTCGCTGCGCGCCGCAGCCACGCGCCCGACGCCACGAAACGTCTCGCAGTGGTGCTCGGCACAGGCTTTGGTTGCATTGATGAAGGCGCGGTGTTCATCGAAAATCTCATCGCCAAAGATGAAGCCGAGCCGATGCCGACGCGTTTCCCCGGATCAGTTCACAACGCACCAGCGGGTCAGGTGGCGATTGATCTCAGTGCACGTAGTCTGAATTCCGCGCCCACGATGGGCGAGATTTCTTTTGAAAGCGCGCTCTGGCAGGCGATGAATCAGATCGCCATCGGTGAAGCGGACGAGGCGTTGGCTGGCGGTGTGGATGAGTTGAACAAGTATGCTCTCGCCATCGGCAAACGCTGGGGCTTCTGGAATGAGCAAACGATTCCGGGCGAGGCCGCAGTGTTCGCCAATCTCGCTGGCGCATCCACAAACAAACCTCCGCTCGCTCGCGTGACGGCAGTGCGATTGGGTCGCTATCGGCGTCCGTTCGATGCAAAGCGCGAGGCAGACTGGATCGCAGCAGCGGTGGATTTGTCCAAAGTCAATGTGATGGTAAGCGGCGCGAAGGGTTGGTCGGAGTTGGATACGCACTACAACGCTGTGGTTGAAGAATTATCCCGCCGCGCCGGACGCACGTTGACACATCAGACTTACAAGCAGGATTGCGGGGAGTTTTATTCGGCGTCAGCCGTGGGGTTCTCGGTAGCCGTGGAACTCGCGCGGCAGCAGCAATGCGCCGTACTGCTCTACACGCTTTCCTTGCGCGGCGGCAAAGCACTATGCTGCATCGAGCCGTGAGAGTTCTGAAAAGTAGCAGCCGACGTAAGGAGGCTCTGACTTATTTGCGCCTCGTTACCTCGGCTGCTACGAGATAAGAATCACGCCATGCCCATAACACGCTTTCACATCACACTGTTTCTCGCGGCGAACCTCGCCGCGCTGTCGGTGGCTTCTGGCAACTGGCTTTGGCTGGCCGCCGTGGTTGTGGTCATGTTTGTCGTGATCGGTCTTGGCGTCGCGTTGCCGCAGATGAAATTCTTCGGCCCGTTCATTTGTGAAGGCGACGCCTCCAAGAAACAAGTCGCTCTCACATTCGATGACGGCCCGGATACACGCTCCACTCCGGCGCTCCTCGACTTGTTGCGCGAGCAGAAAGTTTTAGCCACGTTCTTCTGCATCGGCAAACGTGTCACAACCGAACCCGCGCTCGCCAAACGCATCCTTGCCGACGGACATATGTTGGAAAACCATTCCTTCGCGCACAGTAACACGACGAATTTTTTCACAGTCCCGCAACTCATCGCGGATCTCACACAGGCGCAAACAGCGATTCAATCCGCAACCGGCGTCGCGCCAAAACTGTTCCGTCCCCCGGTCGGCTTGTCGAATCCGAATGTGTTTCGCGCTGCGAAGACGCTGGGTTTGCGCGTCGTCGGCTGGAGCATCCGCAGTCTGGACACGAAGATCAACGAGCCGGGAAAAATTGTCGCCCGCATCGAACGCGGCTTGAAACCCGGCGCGATCATTCTATTGCACGATGGTAATATTCCCGCCGAGCGTTTGGTGCTGACGGTGAAGTTGCTCCTCACTAAACTGCGTGAACACGGCTACGAAGTCGTGCGTCTGGATAGATTGATAAGATGAAACATTTACTCGCCACCCTGCTGATGTTTGCCACGCTTGTTGTCAGCGCGGAAGACGCGCCCGTGATCACGCCTGTCGCCGATCCCAAACCCATTCTCGCCGAGCTTCAGCTAAAGATGTCGTCGCTGACTTCCGTGTATCTGGAATTCACGCAGGAACGGCAGTTGAAACTTTTCGCCGAGCCGCTCAAGAGCGAAGGCGTGATGATGATTGATCAGCCCGGCATGATCCGCTGGGAAACGACTGCGCCGTTCCAATCCATTCTGCTCGGCAACCAGAAGTCTGTGGCGCAGTTCGAGTTTGCAGACGGCAAATGGAAAAAGCTCAAGCTCGGTTTTCCGCAGATGCTCAAGCGCGTGATGGACCAGATGACGCTGATGCATCAGGGCAAACTCGACGCGCTCACGAGCGACTTCACCCTCTCCGTCTCCACCGGTGCCGTCACGGTGGTGACGATGGTGCCGAAGGATGAAAACGTTCGCTCCATGCTGGCAGCGTTGGAAATCCACCTACAACCCGACTTGTCCGCCACGCGTGAGGTCATCATGCGTGAACCCGGCGGCGACTTGACGCGGATCATCTTCAATCGCGAGAAACGTAGCGTGAAGTTTCCGGCAGCAACGTTTGATCAAACCAAGCCGCTCGACATTGGAGCGATAAAGACGGCAGTGAACAATGCACCTTAACCTGTTCTTTCTTGCGCTGACTTTGCTGACAGGTTGCGCCACGACTCCGCGCACTCAGATTCAACGCGCGCCGGATTCCTTCCCTGCTGACGCGCTCATAACTCAGCGTGGCGTGCTCACAGTGTTGGGTCGGCAGTTCACGTTGAACGGCTATCTCGCCAGCAGTTCAACAAATGGCCAACGACTCATTGTGACCGAGAATTTTGGCAGCGTCCTAGCCGACGTGCTCGTAAAACCGGATGGGAAATCTTATGTGATACGCTCCAGTCGGGCATTCAAACCAAAGTGGATCGAACGCTACATCGCCGCTGATGTGCAGTGTCTTTTTGGCAATTCACAGCAAACAGATTGTCCCGGCCAGATGATCGCGCCGAATCACTTTCTCATCGAACGACGCTGGTACAAACTCGATCTGCACATCGTGGAAACCAAACCCGGCGTGCAATCACCCGAAATGTTCGACATCACAAAAGCCGAGAAGCCATGACGATGCCACCGAAAGCCGACGGAGCGCGGCTGTGTCGCAGAGACCAGCCGCAGCACACCCGAATAGCGCGCGTTGTTGAATACTCTGAACGCGGCTGGGAAAGTGTGCCTGCTGCGGCTGGTCGAGGACGACACAGCCGCGCTCCTGAAAAGTTCCGAACCACGCCCATCGAGAAGCCATGAACATGCTCGATTCCATTTCCGCTGCGCGAATCAGCGGGCCGCACTCGACCACCGATGGCTCGCACATCTTTGAGTTCCGTTTTCCCGCAAGCGATGCGACTTTCGCCGGGCACTTCCCGCTGCGCCCGCTGCTACCGGGAGTTTTCCAACTTGAGATCACGCACGTCGCCGCCGAACTGGTGCTGAGCCGCTCTCTTGAAGTCCGTGAGATCACGAAGGCTAAATTCCTGCGACCGATCATCCCGGACGAAACCGTGCGCGTGGAATTGAAATTGTCTGAGAAAGCCGACATGATTCAGGTGCGCGCCAACTTTTCCGTGACCGGACAAGCAGCGGGCGAAACCATTTTTCAAGTGACCCGGAAATCATGAAGCGACTAAAGAAAATTCTGATCGGCGTGACGATTGTCGCGTTGCTCTTCTGGCTTTTGAGTTCATATCTCATGCGTGCTTGGACGGCCAAGCCGCCGCCGTTGCCCGCAGATGTTTCCATCATGCAGGCCAAGCCTGAGACGCGCGATGGCAAGACGTGGCTCGGTCAGTCTTGGGTTTCGCAGCGCGAAGGCATGACGATCATCCGGCTCAAGGGTTCGTCGTTCGACATGGGCTACGCATCCGGCGTGTTGCTCCAAGATAAAATGGTCACGCTGGAGAATGAATTCCTCGCCATGATCCAGGGTTATGTGCCGCAAGAGTGGAAGCTGAAAATTCTCAAGAACTACATCCTGTTCCGCAATCGTCGCCTGAGCGATTACGTTTCGCTAGAAGACCGCCAGCAGATCCACGGCATCGTTCTCGGCTGCAAAGACCCGCACCCGGAAATGGGTGAGTATTACAACCGCATGTTGAACTACCACGCCGCGCACGACGTCTCCTACATGATGATTGATAATCCGCTCGTATCGAAAGCGGGTTGCACATCGTTCGGCGCATGGGGCGGTGCGACAGAAGGTGGGCATCTCATATCGGGTCGCAATTTCGATTGGGAAGCGGCGGATGTTTTCAGTCGAGATCGCATAGTGATCCTGTGCGAGCCGGATGGTGGCATTCCGTTCATCTCGGTTTCGTGGGCTTGCATGGCAGGCGTGGTTTCCGGCATGAACCGCTCCGGGGTTTCCGTCACGATCAACGGCGCGCCGTCCAGTTTGCCCGGCGAAACGGCCACGCCTGTGGCGATGGTTGCGCGCGATGTGTTGCAGAAGGCTCACAATCTCACCAACGCTCTCGACATCATCCGCAACACGCGCGTCTTCGTCTCCACTCTATGGCTCATCGGCAGCAAAGCGGATGGAAAATTTGTGGTCGTGGAAAAAACTCCCGAAGCCACGAACGTCCGTGAAGCGGATGGCGATTCCATCGTGTCAGCAAATCATTTTCAGACCGATAAGCTCAAGGACGACTCGCGTAATGTGCGTTACGTCGAGGAGGCGACCTCAGTCCCGCGTTTCACGCGCTTGAGCGAATTGATCCAGACGAATCGCGGTTCGATCAATGCCGCTCGCGCCGCTGAGATATTGCGCGACCGCAACCTTCCCGGCGGAAAATTCGCAGGTAATGGGCATCGCAATACATTGAACGCCCTCATCGCCACGCACGCCACGGTGATGGATTTGACCGATGGAATCTTCTGGGCCGCGCTGCCGCCGAATCAGCTTGGTAAATTCGTGGCGTTCGACGTGAATGATTTTGATCACGAACTGCCCGCGCTCACTATGGCTGCTGATGGGATGCTCGCTTCCGGCGAATTTGAAAAAGCGAAACTGGCGCACAAAGCATTGCAGGAAGGCGCGCGCGCTTTGAAGAATGGTGATGGACAAGCTGCGCTCACTGCCGCCGACAAAGCTGAAACGAACAACCCCGGCTTTTACCAAAACGCTGCGCTGCGCGGACGGGCGTTACGCGCGCTCAATCGAAACGCCGAGGCGGTGACAGCATTTGAAGCTGCGCTTGCCGCACAACCGGCGTTCCTCAGCGAGAAGACAGAAATCGAAGGTCTGTTGAAGCAGGCCCAAGGAACAAAATAGCTGATGGAACCTGTGCAGGACGGAACAAAGTCACCCGTAGACAGGTGTCGCGTCACGACCGGATTGAAATTCATCCAGTGGTGTCTCGGCTTCGGCGCGACACTTTTTCTCGCGCTGCCTTACTTGCGTCGCACGCGCGGCATGGAGCGGCTTGATCCGCAGCGGCGTTATCTTTTCGTCAGCAACCACGTCAGCCTGCTCGACACCATCCAGCTCGGCGCGCTCTGCTGGCGCGCGAATTGTTATCCCATCATCGTGCTGGGCGATAAATCCGTCTGGCATACCTCGTGGCTGAAAAAACTTCTCAGCTGCAAGATCGGTTTTCTGTTGGAGCGCGTGAAAGCCAATCCCAATCGGATCAATGAACTGCAAGAGTTTGGTCGCGCCGGAAAAGAATTTCATCTCGTCGTGTTCCCCGAGGGCACGCGCGGTGACGGCGTGAATGTAGCCGTCTGCCAGCCAGGAATTTTCTACATCTCACAG
>JANNAO010000151.1:0-9059 GCA_031384405.1 Verrucomicrobiota bacterium
GGGTGGCTGATTCATATATGCCTAGTAAGCTAGGCAATAACACCTCAAAAAACCAACCGAAAACTTACTCTTGAAGAATTTTGTCTCACACCCTTGGTGAAACGCCGTCTTGCCGAACGCCCCCGAGAAACATTGATCAAGTCTGGCGATGAAGCTCGGAAAGAATCCAAGTCCGGCAAACTGCGTTCAGCGCATCCACCCACCTGGCCTGTCTTAAACACCCGCTCGATTGTCTTGAATCAAGCCAGCCCGCCTTCCGAAACACCACGGCTTCAACCCGATCATCTGCACCACGCTGTCTGCCTCTCCCCCGCTGACACGCATTACGACCCGCCTCGCCGAAGTTTTACCGCCGCCCGAACCGGGTTGGTGTTGAACGTGCTAAAAACGGTTTAATTCGTGATTTGTACCGCACGCATGAAGTGCGTTTTGATTCCGTGAAACTATGAATTCAGTCGCAGCGAAGATTTTATTGGTCGAGGACGATCCGACGATGGCCGAGATGCTGGGAGAATTCTTCCGATCCGCCAACACAACCCTCACCCATGCCCACAACTCCTCCGAAGCACTTACTTATTTCCGCGAGCACACCGCCGACCTCGTGTTGCTTGATCTCGGATTGCCCGGGTTGAATGGTCTTCAATTGCTCACCGAGTTGAAGTCCTCTCCGCGCACGAGTGAAATCCCCGTCGTCATCCTGAGTGGTCGCAGCACGCCGCCAGAGATCGTGCGTGGCTTGGAATTGGGCGCGCGCGATTATGTGACCAAACCGTTCGATGGCGTGGAGCTTCGTGCTCGCGTCAATGCAGTCCTCGCCTCGCGTCACGAACTCACCCATCTCAAAGCGACCAACTCCGCGCTCACCGAGGAGCGTGACGAAGCGGTGAAAGCGTTGAAACGTAAAGCCGAATTCCTCGCCAACATGAGCCATGAGATTCGCACGCCGATGAATGGTGTCATCTCCATGTCCGGTCTGATCCTCGAAACGCCGCTCACCTCCGAGCAGCGCAGTTACGTGGACACGATCTATTCCAGCGCAGAATCCCTGCTCACGATCATCAACGACATTCTCGACTTCTCGAAGATCGAATCCGGCAAGCTGGAGTTTGAACATCAGCCCGTGGATCTCCGCACCTGCATCGAGGAAGCTCTCGATCTGCTCGGTGCAAAGGCGGGCGAGAAACAGATTGATCTCGTCTATCAGATCGAAGACGGCGTGCCCGTGAATGTTCTCGGCGATGTCACACGCCTTCGGCAGATCGTGGTGAATCTCATCGGCAACTCGGTGAAGTTCACGGATCACGGCGAGATCGTCACGTCCATCAAGGTCGCCACCGCTCCGCAAAACCCGGAGAATCCCACGACACCCTGGGAGCTTCATTTTTCCGTGCGCGATACCGGCATCGGCATTCCGCCTGAGCGACTCTCGAAACTTTTTAGTCCGTTCGTGCAAGCAGACGCTTCAACAGCGCGGCACTTTGGCGGCACAGGGCTTGGCCTGTCCATCAGTCGTCGGCTAGTGGAATTGATGGGCGGCAAGATGTGGGCGGAAAGCACGCCCGGCAACGGCTCGACGTTTCAATTTTTTCTGCCGTTCCAAGCCGCTCCGCAAAACAGCGTCTCCGTGCTCGATCACACGCAGCCGCAACTCGCGAATCTTCGTCTACTCATCGTGGATGACAACCCCACCAACTGCCGCATCCTCGCATTGCAAACCGGCAAGTGGGGCATGAACGCGCGCACCGCCAGCAGCGGCGAACAAGCACTTGCGTGGTTGCGCGCTGGAGAGAAATTTGATGTCGCCATCCTCGACATGCAGATGCCGGGCATGGATGGATTGATGCTCGCGTCAGAAATCCGCAAGCTGCCCAACGGCGGCGTGCTGCCACTCGTGCTGCTCACTTCCATGGGTGTACGCCCGGACAGCCCTGAATTTGTGAACGCTGGTTTCGCCACCTGCCTCACCAAACCCATCAAGCCCGCGCAGTTGTTTGAATCGCTCATCCGCGTCGTCTCCGGTATGCGAACCGCGCCCGCTGCGAAAGCCGCACCGAAACTTGACCCGAAACTTTCCACGCGGATGCCACTGCGAGTGCTGTTGTGCGACGACAATCTCATCAACCAGAAAGTTGCCACACGGCTGCTCGGCCAGATGGGTTACGCGCCCACCATCGCAGGCAATGGCATCGAAGCGCTTCAAGCGATTGAAACCGCGCCGTTCGATCTGGTGTTCATGGACGTAATGATGCCGGAGATGGATGGACTTGAAGCCACGCGGGAAATCCGCCAACGCCAGCAAGACCGCGCCACGCACAAGAATTTCAAATCGCCGATGATCATCGTCGCGATGACCGCCAGCGCGATGGCGGGAGATCGTGAGAAATGTCTCGCATCTGGGATGGATGATTACCTTTCCAAACCTGTTCGCCCCGAAGATGTGCGCGCCGTCATCGAGCGTTGGGCAGAAAAAGCTGCGCTCGACACCGTGACGCCTGCGAACGATTCTGCTCCGCACACCGCCAGCATCATGGCCCAGACTGACACGCCTATGAACGATGTACCGCCGATTGACATGGAACGGCTGAATGAATTCACCGAGGGCGACCCGGCGAATCTCACCGAACTCATCACGCTCTACGTTCAGCAAACCACGAAGCAAATCGAACAACTTGGTGACGCGATCAAAGCCGGAGACGCGCCCGCAGTCCGAAGCATCGCCCACAGTTGCGCTGGCGCCCGCGCGACATGCGGCCTGAAACGGATCGTCCCCATCTTGAAAGAACTCGAACGCCAGGGTGATGAAGGAAAACTCACCAGCGCGAATGAATTTTACACCCAAGTGACCCGCGAGTTTGAGGCGATCTGCACTGCCGTCACTCCCTATCTCGCTCCATCTACCAACTCAGCGACCAAAGCCTGAAAATGAAAAAAGTTCTCATCATCGAAGACGACTTGGTTGTCTCCAACATCTACCGCAACAAACTCGCAGTGGAAGGATTTCAAGTGGACATTGCCCACACCGGCGAGGATGGGCTTTTTGAAATATCGCGGAACAAACCCGACGCCGTGATCTTGGACCTTTGCCTGCCTGGGATGAACGGTGTGGAGGTCATCACCAAAATCCGAGCGAACACAGACACGGCGACGTTGCCCATCATCATTTTCTCCAACACCTACCTGACCACACTCGTGCAACAGGCATGGAAAGCTGGCGCAAACAAATGTCTTTCAAAAGCGAACTGCGCACCCAAAGAAGTCGTTGAAGCCGTTCGCAATGTGCTGGGACAAAAAACCGAGCCAGTGAACAAAGGTGCAACCGTCTTCATGCCGCGCGCCAAGATCGCCGTGCCCGCTCCCGTTGCCGCCAGCGAACACACCGAATTTCACACGTCGTTCAATAACACGTTCCCGTCGCGAGTCGCCGCGTTACGCACCTCCATCCAGGCACTCTCCAAAGCCACCACCGACACCGAACGCACTCAACACGCTTCCGACCTTTATCGCACTGCACACAAACTCACCGGCGGCGCCAACGTCACCGGACTCAGCGTCGTCGCCCAACTCTCCGAAGCCATCGAAGCACTGCTCACCGAGTTGCACGAGAAACCCGCGAACATCAACGCCTCAAACGTTCGCACCCTCGCGAGTGCCGTGGATTTTCTGCCCGCTCTCTTTGATCACGCTTGCCGCACAGGCGCACAGGATTCTTCCAACTCGAACATCCTCGTGGTGGACGATGAACCCATTGCCCGCAAAGCCGTCAGCCAGGCATTGGATCGCGCCAAGTTGAAATCCGTAGGCGTGGACGATGCAAGCATCGCGCTCAAGATGCTTGAAGAAAACTCCTATGACCTCGTCTTCCTCGACGTGGACATGCCGCTGATCAGCGGTCACGAACTGTGCAGCAAACTCCGCGCTCTGCCCCGCCATAAAAGCACCCCCGTGGTTTTTGTGACCAGCAACACCGACTTGAAGAACCGCGCCAGTTCCACCATCAGCGGCGGAAATGATTTCATCGGCAAACCGTTTCACTTCCTCGAACTCGCCGTGAAGTCCCTCGTCTATGTGATGCGTGGGAAAATCCAGCCCGCGAAGCTGGTCTAAAACAACTCTCCGTCTCCAGCGTCAGTGTCTGAAGTGAAATCACTTTCCGGCAGCCGCTCGCACCGACGTCAGGAATTTTCCTGCTGCACCTGAAATTCTTGCCGGATCAAACAACGCGCCTAATTGCACCGGCGGCGGCGCGGGCGTGAGCGGACGAAATTTCAACCGCGCTCCAGCCAACATCCCCAGACACGCCGGGCCGATGATGATGCCACGCCCGATTCCCGCCGCTGCGATCAAACTCGGCGCGCTATCGTGTTCTTCCGCTACTTGCGGTGTCGCGCCGATGGAGGTGAACAGTTCTTTGAGCATCGCGTGATATTCCGGGTACTCGGTTCGCGAATACGCGACGAGCGGCTCACCTGCGATCTGCGCCAGCTTCACGTTCTTCGCCCGCGCCAACCGATGATTGGCGGGCACGCCTACGCAGATGGGATATTCCTGAAGCATCTCGAACTTCAAACCGCGCATCGAACTCTTCTCCGGGCGCGCGACGAGACAAAGACTGAACTTGCCTTCGCCAAGGCCGCGCAACATCTCTTCGCTCGAAAGGTCGTGGAGTTTTACATGCACACCGGGCGCGACGTTGTGGAAGGAGTGCAACGCACACGGAAGCAACTCGATGGTAAGCGATGGCGCATAGCCGACATGGATTTCACCGCGCTCACCGCGAGCCACAGCACGAGCGGCTTTCACGGCTTCATCGGCGCGTTCCAACACAGCACGCGCCTCGATGAGAAACACCGCGCCTGCCTCGGTAAGTTTCGCCGCACGCGCGCCACGCTCCAGAAGTTGCACGCCGAGTTCTTCTTCGAGATCGCGAATCTGGCGACTGAGTGCGGGTTGTGCGACGCGAAGTTTCTGCGCGGCTTTGGTGAAATTCAAAAGCTCGCCCACTGTCGCGAAATATCGGAGATGCCGGAGTTCCACGGGCGGAGTAGAGCAGTTGCGGGAAGGATTGTCGAAAAAGAATCAAGGCCAGCTTTGTCTCTCAACCGAGTTTACGTAATTCATCTGGCTCAAACCCCGCCTCAACACCACCGCGAATTTCTCGACAGACCAAACTGCCGCGCAACGAACCGCCGCGCAAAATAATCGCTCGCGAAATGCCCCCATTACGACTCGCGCGCAACCAGAGCAGCGATATGACACTGCCTGCAACACAGACAAACTCTCTGAATTGAGTACCTTGCTTCTCAAAGCGAGACCCAATTGAAAAGCCGACCCAATCTGCGCTTCCTCGGATGATATGAATATCTCGAAGTAAATCTTCCACCGCAGAGAGGAAATGCTCGTCGCTCTCGTCGCTTGAACTCTCAATGAGCATACAACTTTTGATGTCTTGATGTGCCACGCTCATGCCGGGGTTGTATTTCAGGCTTCCAAGCGTGTCAACACGGGGTTGGAGATTTTTCAACGCTCGGAAAGCGGCGGTGAACGCGCACGCAGTCCAGACGCTCCGCGCAGTTCGTGACCGGATGGCGAACGCGATAGCGTCTGGACTGCGGTGGCTTCAGCACCGCTCTGCTTCGCGAACCTAAACCCCACCAAACACTCCATACCTTAAAAGCATCGCTGGGCGAGAAACAAAGTATTAGTCGCAGCACGCACGTCGGGATAATCATTTACCTGTGAAACGTGAGTCGTTTCGAGGACGAGAGCGAGGACGACGACGAGAACGAACTGATTTCACAGAAAGCGAAACATTATGATGACCATCCGAAAATCCGAAGAACGCGGCCACGCCGATCATGGCTGGCTAAATGCACGCCACTCTTTCTCCTTTGCCGATTACTACGATCCCGCA
The DNA here is from genome assembly GCA_031384405.1 of Verrucomicrobiota bacterium. Taxonomy (GTDB): domain Bacteria; phylum Verrucomicrobiota; class Verrucomicrobiia; order Limisphaerales; family JADLHS01; genus JADLHS01. Next base: position 5,912 of record JANNAO010000151.1, read on the forward strand.
CACATGGGCTTCCGCTCGTTGCGCGTCATCAACGACGACACCGTCGCGCCCGGCGGCGGCTTCGGCACGCATCCGCATCGCGACATGGAGATCATCACCTACATCTTGAGCGGTTCGCTTGAGCATAAAGATTCCATGGGCAACGGTCGCGTCATCAGCACTGGCGAGGTTCAATACATGGCCGCCGGTTCAGGCGTGCAGCATAGCGAGTTCAATCCTTCCGAGAAGGAAGCGGTTCATCTCCTGCAAATCTGGATCAAACCAGATCGCATGGCTGCCAAGCCGCGTTATGAGGAAAAATCCCTCGTGAAAGCTAAGACAGGCGTGTGGCATCTCGTCGCGAGCAAAACAGGGCGCGACAAATCCATCGCCATCAATCAGGAAGCAGATTTGCTTCTCGCCAAGTTGAACGCCAAGGATACCGTTGAACATGCGCTTCAACCCGGACGTCATGCTTGGGTGCATGTGGCCGAAGGTGAAGTGACGTTGAACGGCCAACAACTCAAAGCGGGCGATGCGGCTGCGTTGTTCGAAGAAGCGTCGCTCAAGCTTGCGGCGAAAAGTCCGTCACAGGTATTGTTGTTCGACCTTGTTTGAAAAAAATCATGAAGCGCGCGTTGCAAATGCTGGCCGGGATCATTCCGCTAGTCGTCGTCATCATCTGGACAACCAAAGGCGCGAACAACGTCTGGACCAAGAACAAAGTCACCGAAACGAAGATTGATCCCGTGACCGAGTTGTCCTACCCGGTCACACACGACAAGTTCGTTCCAGGATTGGATTTTCTCGGCGTGGGATTATTCTCCAGCGCAGCATTGGCCGTCGTAGCCCGATTTATCCGCACAAACAAAGAACCAATAACAAACAAACAGAACCAAGTATGAAACAAACACTCGTTACCCTCATCATCGCGGGCGGCATCACACTCTCCGCATCCGCCGCGCCCCAAGCCTTCGATTTCAAAGACGCGAAAGGCGTGAACAACGTCGTGTTCAAACTCGACGCCCCGCTCGAAGCCATCAACGGCAGTGCCAGCGGCGTCAGTGGCTCGGTTGAATTTGACGCAGACAAACCCGCAGCCACAAAGGGCAAGATCGTTGTCGCCACAAAATCTCTCACCGTCGGAAACAGCATGATGCAAGAACACATGCACAGCGACGGCTGGCTCGACGTGGCAAAACATTCTGAGATTTCGTTCGACGTGAAATCACTCAAGGATGCCAAGACCGAAGGCAACGTAACCACAGCCACCGCGCTCGGCACGTTCACGCTCAAGGGCGTGTCCAAGGAAATCTCTGCGCCAGTGAAGCTCACCTATCTCAAAGGCAAACTTGCTGACCGCACCAACGGCCAGGCCAAAGGCGACTTGCTGGTCGTTCGCTCGACGTTCTCGATCAAGCGCGCGGATTTCAACATCAAACCCGGCCAGGCAGAGGACAAAGTTGCCAACGACATCGAACTCACCTTGAGCATCGCAGGCGCAGCACCGCAGAAATAATCAAACGACTTACCACGCCGCCGTTGGAGTCACTCTGACGGCGGCATTTTAATCCCATGTAGGCGACGACGTAAGGAGTCGCTATCCCATTTAGAGTCTCGTCACCTCGTCGCCTACAACTCCAAAATATGAATCCCATCTTAAACATCCAACTCCTTGAAGCTCTCAACTGGCGTTACGCCACCAAACAATTCGACGCGACCAAGATTATTCCCACTGCGACTTTCGCCGCTTTGGAAGAAAGCCTCATTCTTTCCGCGTCATCATTCGGGTTGCAACCTTACCGCTTCCTGGTCATCAACGACAAAGCGATGCGCGAAAAACTTCTGCCGCACACTTGGGGACAACGCCAGGTCGTGGACGCCTCGCACTTCATCGTGTTCGCCGGACGCACGACGATTAGCGAAAAAGAAATTGATGCGTTCCTCCAACTCACCGCCGACACTCGCGGCACACCAGTCGAAGCACTCAAAGGTTATCGCGGCATGATGACCGGCATGTTGTTGGCGGATTCTTTCAAGCCAAAAGTCCCGCAATGGGCCGCACTGCAAGCCTACCTCGCACTCGGCAATCTGCTCACTTCCGCAGCGGTTCTTGGAGTAGATGCGTGTCCCATCGAAGGCTTTGTTCCCGCTGAATACGACAAGCTCCTCGGCCTGCCGGAACAAGGATTCGGCTCGGTCGTCTGCTGCGCCTTGGGTTATCGCGCCGCCACAGACAAATACGCCACCGCCAAAAAAGTTCGCGCGGCGAAAGCGGATTTGGTGAAAGTCATCTGAGCAGAAAAAGTTTAACCGCTAATTTTCGCTGATCTACGCTAATGACCGAGAGACTTCGCAACTCTGAAAAATGGAAGTCGCAACTGCTTGTTGCAATTCCCGACGCTGAAGCAAAAAGAGCGAACTCCGTCTTGAATAGGGCGTGTTTTCAAAATCTGATTTAGCTGCGGAGCAGCGGTAGAAGGTAGCCCACGGCGTGAGCCGTGGGTGGGTGGAAAAACAACATAAGCCCCGGTAGGGGCGAAAGAGCTTGGTCTGAATGCGTCATTTCTGTCGCCCCTGCCGGGGCTTGATCCTCCCTTCGCTGTCCCACGGCACACGCCGTGGGCTACCATCTATCGCACCTCCGGTGCTCACGCCGAGAAACGATTTTAAAAACACCCCTGGCGAATATCAGCGCAGATTAGCGGTTAAACGTTTCATTCTTTCGCTTCCGACACCAGATAGCCCGCCACGACAAGAGCAACGACGCCCACCACCACGATCACTACCACACCGTCTGCCAACAACGTCAACGAAGTCTTGGCCACGGTGTCCGCGTTCAGCGGCGCATCACCCACGTAGTTTGGCAGCGCGAATCGCCCGACTGAATTTCCATTGAGCCACAGATCAAAGCCAGGTTGCTTCGGAGTTTCCACGGCGACGTATCCGTTGGTGGAAATGGAGTTCGTGCCCCGCGTCACATCCAGCACCGGCACTGAAGCCAGCCCGCTGAAGTTCCCCGGATCAACGAACACCGGCTTGCTGTAAGGATCATAACGGTCTTCGAGATCGAGCCAGAACGCACGGCGACGCAGATGTTTCGTCTTCTCGAACTGCTCTGTGTATTCCACCAGCAGCAGCGGCCTCTCCGACGACGCAGACAACTTCA
>JANNAO010000183.1:0-9484 GCA_031384405.1 Verrucomicrobiota bacterium
CCCATCGCGACTTCCAGCGAACCAGACAGCAGATCGCGCAGATGCAACACTCTTTCGCCAATCAGTCGTGGATGCGATTCGACCACGACATGCTTCGCGAACGAAATGTTTCGCGCGATGTCCGGGTAGTCCGCAAAGGGAATCGCGGCAGCTTCTTCGATTCCGCCGCGATTCCCCTCGCTGACTACCCGGACATCGCGCAGACCGTTTCCTTCGCGAAGCACATCATCGTTGAATCGAATCCACGACTCATCGGCGAAAGGGCGTTGCATCTGCGCGATCTGCTGTCTGGTTCGCTGGAAGTCGCGATGGGACTAGAAACGATCCATCCACAAGTGCTGCCGCGCTTGAACAAGAACTTTAATCTCGAACACTTCTCCCGTGCGGCGGAGTTCTTGCGCAAGGAAGGAATCGCCATGCGCGCCTTCATTCTTGTGAAGCCTCCGTTTCTCAATGACTCGGAAGGCATCGAGTGGGCGGTGAAGTCGGCAGCGTTCGCATTCGACTGCGGCGCGACGGTGGTTTCACTGATCCCCACGCGTGGCGGCAACGGCGCGATGGAGCAATTACATTTAACGGGAGATTTCAATCCGCCAAAACTCGCCACGTTGGAACGCGCGATGGAGCAGACGTTGGCAGCGCGAGTAGCGTCGGCCAGCTTGGCTGACGTAGAGCCGGGCTTCCAGCCCGGCGGAAAAAAACTCACGAATAAATATGCGTCGGTAAATTTCAAACGCCTTCCAAGTGCAGATGTTTTATCCGGGCGGCAGGATGCCACCCTCTACGGCAGGCAAGGATGCCCGCCGCTACAGTTGCAGGCTGCCCGCGTCTTTGCCGACACCTGGGACTTGGAATCATTTTCCAGATGTCCCGCGTGTTTTGGAAAACGCCGCCAACGACTTCACGCCATGAATCTGTCGCAGGAAATCCTGCCTGCAATTGTCTGCTCGAATTGCAACGAAGCATGAGCAAACAACATTTTCAGATCGCCGTCGTCGGTTCGGGGTTCGCCGGTTCGCTCATGGCGATGAAGGCTCATCGTCTCGGTTACTCCACCGTGCTGATCGAACGAGGGCGACATCCGCGATTTGCCATCGGCGAATCCTCAACGCCGTTGGCCAATCTGCTGCTGGAAGAACTCTCAGTGGAATATGACCTGCCGTTTGTGCGGCCGCTCTGCAAATGGGGCTCGTGGCAGAAACAGCTTCCGCAACTGGCCTGCGGATTAAAGCGCGGGTTCACGTTTTATCACCATGAATTTGGAAAACCTTTTACGACTAGTGCGGCCCGCGAGAACCAGCTTCTTGTCGGCGCAAGCCCGAACGAAGAAATCGCCGACACGCATTGGTATCGCCCGCACGTCGACCATTATCTGATGACGCAGGCGCAGAAGCTTGGCGTCACTTATCTGGATGAAGTCGAGTTGACGAGCGCGAAGGAGAGCAGCGATGGGATGCTTCTGACCGGGACACGGCATGGCGAAGCAGTTGAAATCGCCGCCGAGTTTGTGATTGATGCCACCGGGCCGCGCGGTTTTCTGCATCGCGCTCTCGGGTTGACGGAAAAGTCGCCCGCAAACTTTCCGGCGACGCAGGGGTTGTTCTCTCACTTTGAAAATGTCGGTTCACTGCCGGGGAGTTTTTCGACGCCAGAGCAGACGCCGCCGTATCTGCCAGAGCAGGCGGCGGTGCATCATATTTTTCCCGGCGGCTGGATTTGGGTGTTGAAGTTCAACAACGGCATCACAAGCGCAGGCGTGGCGGCGACAGATTCGTTGGCGAACGAATTAAATTTCAAGGAAGGCGAACCTGCTTGGCGGCGGCTGCTCGAACGACTGCCGACTGTTGCAGAGATTTTCAAAGATGCGCGGGCCACGATTCCATTTGTCCATTCGCCGCGCCTTGCATTTCAAAGCGAGCGCGTGGCTGGCGCACGCTGGGCATTGTTGCCGTCGGCAGCAGGATTTGTGGATCCGCTGCTCTCGACCGGTTTTCCGCTGACGTTGCTGGGCGTGCGGCGGATGGGCGAGATTCTTCGCTGCCTAGTCAAACCACCCTCGAAGCATCCCCTCACCCCGGCCCTCTCCCCATCCGATGAGGAGAGGGAGTCGGAATTGCGAATGCGACTCGATGATTACGCCGCACAAACCACGCTGGAGTTGGAGACAGCGGCGCAACTGATCGGCGCGCTTTACGCGAACATGGGTCGCTTCGAGATGTTCAAGGAATTGAGCCTGCTTTATTTTACGGCGGCGATTTATTCGGAGACTGCGCGGCGACTGGGCAAGCCGGAGTTGGCGAATGGCTTTCTGCTTTGTCGTCATCCGGTGTTCGCTGATCAACTTCGGCAGATTTGCATGGCGGCTCGTGCAGACTTGTCTGCGGAGGATGTCGTCAAACTCAGCCGAAGTATTCGCGAAGCAATCGAGCCTTTGGATGTGGCGGGACTGACGGACGATTCGCGTCATCCGTGGTATCCGTGTCTGCCCGCAGATTCGTTGGGCAACACTCGCGCGGTTACTGCGCCATGATCCGGTAGAACCGTTGCGGCTGATTCACGATCTGCGAATCCGTGAACTGGAATTGTCCGTTTCCGCCCACAGTGTTCGTGCCGATGGAAATCCAGTTGATCGGTGCAGTCAGATTCGGCGTGGCTTGCAGGATGTAAGTCTGCCCCACAACGCCTGCGCCGCTAAGTTGGAATGCCGGTCCGGCAACCATGCTGAAATCGCTGATGATCGGACGAGGCACGACGAGTGTGATCGTCTCTGTTCCGTTGCCGAAGTTGGCGGCGACTTGTGTTGAGTTCATCGCGCCGTCCCAGATGCGTAGCTCGTTGATCGAACCGTTCAGATCGGGATCAGCCCAGAAGAAGCCCGCGCCGAACCGCGCGAGGTTGGCATTCAGTTGCGTGATGTTGCCGCCGCCCATCGGCGCGGAATCCGCCAGCACGCCGTTGATGTAATAGCTCATCACATCGTTCGCCGCGTCGAAGATCGTCACCACATGATATTGAGAGTTGGTCGCCAGAGCGGCGGGATCCGTGCCGACCAACGTGTTGAATTCACCAGCCAATGCCGAGTTGAAATCAATCTTGGGTGGATTGCCTCCGACCAACGTGCGCGGCGTGAAGTTGATGTAGGACAGGTCCGGTTCACCGGCGGTGGAGCGTCCGAACATCCAAACTTTGCTCCAGTCTGTGAGTTGATTCAGCGTGAACCAGGTTTCCACCGTGATGCTTGCATGATTGGAAAGTGTATTGCCGATGTCCGCCGATGCGTAGTTCACGAACGCGCCGCCGCCGGGGAGTTGCAGTTGTCCGCCGCCATAAGTGGCCGTCCCGGTCAACGTCGCGTGTGCGCCGCCAACCGTGTCCGCGCCGTTGTTGAAACTCCAGCGATGGAGCAATCCAGCGACAAGCGTGGGATTAAAGACCGTCACCACCGCGACTGCGCTCGTCACGCTGCCAGCACTGTTGGCAACCACGACGGAATAATTTCCTGCGTCGGTGAGTTGGACGTTGTTCAGCGCGAGTGAAGCAAAGTTTGCTCCGGCAAGATTTGTCCCGCTGCGCCGCCATTGATACGTTAGCGGTGCGGTGCCCGCAGCCACCACGCTAGGATTTGTGCTTTGACCTATTGCCAAAATTTGATTCATCGGCTGCGTTGTGATGCTCGGTGCGACAGCGGTATTCGTCATCGCGGAGATTTCTGCGCCCGACAATGCGTAGTCGTAGAGCCGCACGTCATCCATCGTGCCGTTGAGGAATTTGGCAGCACCGCCGGATTGCACGCAGCCAATCCGCAGGAACGGCGGCGCGGCGCGTAATCCCGTCGGGCCTGTGCCCGTCGCTTCCAACACGCCGTCCACATAGACATTCATCGCGCCGGACGCCGACGTGCGCGTCACGGCGAGCAAATGCCATTGGCCGTCGTTGACCGAAGTGACTGACGAGATGGTTGTGTTGGCATTGCCGACACCAAAGCCCAACTTCGCGCCCAGCAGTGTCGTGCCGAAATCTGTCGTTGCTCCCGACACATCGCCATCCACGAATCCTTTGCCGTTCAGCCACGCGCCCGTGCCGCCGGTGTTGGTGGTCTTGGCCCAGAACACAATCGTGAAATTCGAGCGCACGGACACTGGAATCTGCACGTAGGCATTGACGCCGTTGAACGTCATGGCCTGACTGCCGATTTTGCCAGCCGCGTAACCAAATCCGCCGTTGGCCGTGCCATGATTGCTGTTTCCGCTGCTGTCCTGCGCGTCGCCTTCAAACCGATAATGCGCCACGGGATTTCCAGTGACGATGACTGCGTAGCTCTCGGTGACGACAACTGTTCCGTCGTTGACGGAAACCGTGACGGTGGTAGAACCGCGCTGGCCAGCAGCGGGAGTGACAGTGACGGTGCGATTTGAACCGCTGCCGCCGAGGACAATGTTCGCGTTCGGCACAAGAGTTTGATCCGAGGACGATGCGCTGACGATCAACGAACCGAGCGCGACCGAGCCGGGAGTGATCGTGAACGGTTGCGGCGCAGTCGCCACTCCTGTCGTCGTCATGTCGCTCAACGCAGAAATCGTCGGCGACTGATAGCCGGGGCCGGCGATTGTGTTCGGGCCGAGCGCGTAATTTTGCGTGATGCGCGCGGCGGACAACGGCCCGTTCCAGACCCGCATTTCATCAATGCTGCCGTTGAGATTCGGGTCGGAATAGAACACCGCCGCGCCGAAGTAACATTCGTTGATGTTGAGTTGGGTGATGTTGAATCCGGCCATGCTCGCTGAATCCGCCAGCACGCCGTTGATGTAAAACGACATCGTGTTGTTGTAGGCATCATAGACGGTGACGACGTGATACGGCACGCCCGCGCTCATCACGCCGGGATCGGATGCGCCGCCAACCGTGCTCATCTCACCTGCCGTGGGTGGGTCTATTTCAATCTTCGGAAAATTCCCAGCACTGCCGATGCGTGGCGTGAAACTCAAGTTGCACAGCGTTGGTTGGCTGCCGGTGTTGCGACCAAACATCCAGACCTTGGTCCAATCCTGCATGGTGTTCACGGTGAACCAAGTTTCAATCGAGACGCTGCCGTTCGCCGCAAACGTGTTGGTGAGATTCACCGTTGCGCAATTGACGCGCGCCGCACCGCCGGGAATTTGCAGCGCGTTGCCGGAAATTGTCGCGCTGCCAACCAACGTCGCGTGCGCCGTGCTGATCACGTCGTTGGCGTTCGTGTTGAATGTCCAGCGATGCAGCAATCCAGGTTCAGGCGGAACGATGTTGACCACGAGTTGGAAGGTGCGATTCACCGTTGTCGAACCGTCGAACGCGGAAAGAGTGATCGTGGCTGTGCCGTTTTGATTTGGCGCAGGGGTGACGGAGACGGTGCGGTTTGTGCCGCTGCCGGTGATGACGATGTTGCCATTCGGCACAAGCGTCTGGCTGGATGAACTGCCGCTCACGATGACGCCTTCAATCGGGACGTTGCCCGGCGTGATGGTGAATGCAATCGGGCCGGTCGAGGTATTGGTGAAGATCGTCTGATTGGCGATGGAAGAGATCGTGGGCGAATTGTTCGGTGGAATGAAGGAGGCAATTTCCGCGCCGGACAGAACGGTGGAATAGAATCGCACGTCGTCCATGAGGCCGTTGAAGTAGCGGTTATCAAGCGTGTTTCCGCCGATGGCGATGCCGAGATTTGCGCGGAGCAAGCCGGTCGCGGCTGTGGCGGTGCCGTCGAGGACGCCGTTCACGTAGAGTCGGACTTCGCCGCTCACGCCATTTCGAGTGACGGCCAGATGCACCCATTGGCCGGTGCAGATTTCCTGCGTGCCGCTGAGGGTGGTTTCCGATCCACCCACGAAGAAGGAGAGACGGTTCACACCAGTTCCACTGCGAGTGCCGCCCATGATGAAGTCCGCCGCTCCACCGCCCACGTCAGACCAGATGATGCCCGTGCCGAGATACGTCGGCGTGGCCGTGGGGAAAATCTGACTCGTCTTGACCCAGCAAGTGATAGTGAAGTCGGTGCCAAGATGGTTGCTGATGCCGACGTAGTCGTTGACGCCATCGAAGCTGAGGCCTACTCCAAGTTTGCCGGTCGTCCACGCGGCTTGCACCATACTGTTAAGCGTGCCGTTATTTCCGTTGCCGGACGCGTCGGTTGTCGTCGTGCCAGAGCCTTCTTCAAACGGCAGCCAAGTGGTGAGGAATTGATTCAACGGATCGTAGTTCGCCGTGAGCGTGTTGGAGGTGTAATTGGTTCCGCCGGACAAACCGGTGACTTGACCGCCGGGGAATTGAATCGTCACCACGCCATTCGTCAGCGGGTTGATGGTCAAAGTATAAGTCGTGCCTGAACCCGTGAGGCCGGTGATCTGGCCGTTGGAAACGATGAACTTGTTCGTGGTGACGCCGGTGACGGATTCGGTGAACAACGTCGTCACGTTGAACGGGCCGGAGACGAGCGTATTGGGATTTGCGAGCGCGAGCGTCACGCCTGGGCCGGGCGGCAGCGAGTTGATCCATGCGGCGATGACTGCAACGGCGTTGCTGTCCACGAGGTTTTTGGCGAGCGGCGGCATTTGGAATTGGCCCACGCGATTGGCGCGGTTGTGAACGAGCGAGTGCGGCAAATCCATCGGCACGATGGCGCGGTCATTGGTGTCGGTGATGAACAAATGTGTCGGGCCTTGGATCAAACCTTGCGATGCGAGCGGGGTGGTGTAGCGCAGATCGAGATAGGCATACACGCCGCCGGGGCGATGGCACTGGGCGCAGTTCGCATCGAGATAGGAACGCACGCGCAACTCGAGCGAGACGTTCGTGTCCGTGACGGCGTAGGATTTCAAATAGTTGGTGATCTGGAATTCGTTGTAACTTCCGTTGAACATTCCGATGTGGCCGAGGGCGCGGAGTTGGTTGTCGGTCACTCCAGTTTCAGCAAAGGCGGTCGGGCAATTCATCTGATGCGTGTTTAGGCCGAGAACATATCCGGCATTGGCTGTGTGACACGCTAGGCAATCCTGGCGGCTGGGGAACGCCCATGTCTGCGTGCGCAAGATTCCACCCGCACCGGTGATGACGTAGTCCGTATTCTCTCCGGTCGTCAGCAAATCTGCGTCCGTGCCGTTCGCACGCCATTTGTAAGTCAGGCCATACGCGCTGTTGTTTTGATCCATGACGAGCAAACGTGTTTCAACGCGTTTCAAAATGGCGGAGTTGGTGTCATTGACGGGGAGATCAAAATGTTTCACGAAGACTGTGCCGGAAGGAAACACCCAGTCGTTCGTGGCCGAGAAACTGATTTGTTCTGCTGCGGTGTTGTGTGTTCCATCGTTCGGTACTGCCATCCAGCGTTGCTTCACCGCAGCATCCGACCAGAGCGGAGAATTGACCGTATAGGCACGCAAGCCGGGCAGGGGAGCGAGCGTGGTCAAGTTGGTGAACACACCGAGCGTCGAGAGCGGCGTGGCGGGATCCGCGATGACGCTGACGATGGCTTTGAGTGTGTAGAGTTGTCCCGCGCCCGTGCCGCCGATCTTGAGGAAGTAAAGTTCGCCGTTTGCGTCCTGACCGATGGATGACGTGCCGCCATAAACCGAGCCGGGCGGCATGTTGGCGATCTGCACGGCGGATTCGAGCGTGATGCCGTTGGAGGATGTGAGCGACCAGATGCGACCGGAGACGTTGTCGCAAACAATGTATTTGCCGACGAGTCCGGGGAAGTTTGTGCCGCGATAAACATAGCCACCGATGACGCAACCATCGCCGCCCGCGTGTGGATAATCCCAGAGCGGCAATTGCTCGGTGCCGATGAGCGTGCCGGGAGTGGCTTTCGGGCCGGCGATGAATCCTTCCCGGTACGCCCATTGATAATTTTTCCCGGGCGATAGAATGTTCACCTCTTCACGCGTTGATTGCCCCACATCACCCACCCAGATCAGACCAGTGACTTGGTCCTGAGTGAAGCGGTAAGGATTACGGAAGCCGAGCGCATAGTATTCTTCGAGGTTGCTCCCGTTGGTGTTCACGAACGGATTATTGTTCGGCACGAAATAGTTCGAGGAATAACTGGCGGGCCAACCGACAGGAGTGTTGGGATGCTGGAACGGCTGACGGATGATCGGATGGCTTGTTGTGGGATTCTGATTCACGTCCACGCGGAAAACCCCTGACATGAGCCGCTCGCTGATGGTTTGTGTGACGTTGTATTGATCGTTCGCGCCGCCTTCGTCGCCGACGCCGAAATAGAGATAACCATCCTGACCGAACATCAAGTTGCCGGAGTCATGCCATTCCTGTTGATCAAATTGCTGGAGCATGATGACTTCAGAATTGGGGTCGGCAGCCATCGTGCCGTCTGGGACGGAGAATCTTGACAGTCGGTAGTAGGCGAACGCGCCATTCGCGCCGAGATCGGGGTTGGGTCGCCACTTGTAGGTGACATAGACGAAGCCGCGATTGGTCGAGCCGGGGACGCCGAACTCAGGGTGAAACACAATCGCCGTCATGCCGGAATCCGAGCTGGTGTAAACGCGGCTGCTGATGTTGAGGAAAGTTTGAACCGAACCCGCGCTGACGCCGGGGGTGTTTTGAAACAGACGGATCACTCCGGCTTTTTCGATCAGCACCATCCAGTTCGTGTTCGGATACCGAGTGAGGTAGAGCGGTTGGTTGAAGACGAGATTGGTGTAGGCCACGGTCACGTCGTAAGAGGCGGAGACATTGGGAGCGGTCGTGGGGAGAGTGTTGTTCAGGTACGCGCCGATGGCTGCGCCTTGATTCAATCCGTAGGGCTGAGCGTGCAAGTTTCCGGCCATGACCAGTGAGCCGCAGGTCAAAACAAACTTTTTCAAAACGGATTTCATATTCGCAACAGATACTAAACGAGACTTAAGAACCTGAAATTGATCTCCCTTCATCAACCGGCATTATACGGGCAAAAAAAGTGGGAGAGCCTCGCGGCTCTCCCACCTGAAACTACTCAGTCACTCGATCACGGTGTGCTGAAGATATAGAACCGTTGAACAAAGTTCGTCGCGTTCAGATCGTTGATCGTGAACGGACTGACTGTGATCGTGCCAGTGTTCAACAGCGTCCACGTATTGAGTGGAGCAGAAACGTCCGTTGATGCCCAGAGCCGGTAAGCCTGGCCGATGAGTCCCGTGCCGGTGACGGACTTGTTGCCATCAGGCAGAGTCGCCACTGAACCGGGGTTGAAGACGGGCGCCGGGATGATGGTCAACACTTCGATTGAACCGTCGAGTGCCAGTTTATTCGTCCATGTCGCACCGCCGCCAGTGACAGCCATTCCTGCCGCACTCGCGACAGTTGCCCCGTTGAACAGATAGAACTTCTGACCCACTACGAGCACAGGGCCGAGGTTTGAGACTTTCACTGAGCCTGAGCCACTGCGAGTGATTGTGCCCGTGACGGCGATCACGTCGTTCGACGGAGAAACTGATGTGGCTACATCCACAAT